>DASZNX010000384.1:0-7293 GCA_035551075.1 Gemmatimonadales bacterium
AGGACAAGATCGTGAAGTTCCCCGCCGCAAAGCGTCACCAGATCTTTCTCGAGCCGGAGGGACTCGATACGACCGAGCTATACGTGAACGGTCTCTCCACTTCTCTGCCCGTCGCCGTGCAGCTCGAATTCTTGCACGCCGTGCCCGGTCTCGAGCGCGCGAGGATGACGCGACCAGGCTACGCGATCGAGTACGATTATTATCCGCCGACGCAGCTCACGCCCTGGCTCGAAGTGAAGACAGTCGAGCACCTCTTTTTCGCGGGACAGATCAACGGCACGACGGGATACGAAGAGGCGGCCGGCCAGGGCGTGGTCGCCGGCATCAATGCTGTCCGCCGCATCCGCGGACTAGAGCCCGTGATCCTCGGCCGGGACGATGCATACATCGGCGTCCTCGTCGACGATCTCGTCACGCGTGGCGTCGACGAGCCGTATCGGCTGTTCACGTCGCGCTCGGAATTCCGCCTGCTGCTGCGCCAGGACAACGCGCTGCGCCGGCTGCTGCCGCTGGCCGAGCGCCTTGGGTTACTCTCCGTTGCGGAGCTGCGCGCCGCAGAGCATCGCTTGAAGGATGAAGAGCGTGTGCTGGACCTCGCGCGGAATACGCCGATCGCTCCCACGCAGGCGAACGACGTGCTGGCGGAAACCGGAACGCGCCTGCGCGAAAGCGAGCGCATCGCTGTAGTCGCGAAGCGTCCGGGTGTTTCGCTCAGCGGACTCCTTGGCGCGGCGGGTGTCGCGATCGACGCAACAGCGGACGCGGTGTTGGCTGCCGAGATCGAAATCAAGTACGACGGTTATCTCGCGCGCGAGCGCGACGCCGCCGCGCGACTTGCCGAGCTCGCGTCATTCGCACTGCCGATCGACCTGCCCTACCTCGATCTGCATTCGCTCGCCACCGAGGCGCGCCAGAAGTTGGATCGCGTGCGTCCCACCTCGCTCGCGCAGGCTGCGCGCGTTCCGGGAGTTACGCCGAGCGATCTACACAACCTCGTACTGGAAGCGACGCGTTGGCGGCGGAGGGTAGCCTAGGCGCCTACGTTGCAGTTTCACGTGAAACTTACGCTCTTTCGTTTCACGTGAAACGATCGTATATTGGACTCGCACCGGTGGATATGCAGTATAACCTCTTTTGGTGCAATAACTTATTTGATGTCTCGTGTAATCGCGATTGCCAACCAAAAAGGCGGCGTAGGCAAAACCACGACCGCCGTGAATCTCGCAGCGTCGCTTGCGATCGCCGAACGCAAAACGCTGCTCATCGACGCCGACCCGCAAGGCAACTCGACCAGCGGTGTCGGCATCGAGCGCGATCGCATTCGTCATTCGCTGTACGACGCGATCATCGAAGGCGCGCCACTGGCGCAGGCGCGCTTCCCGCACGTCCACTTCCCGTATCTCGACGTCGTCCCCGCGACCCAGGATCTGGTCGGTGCTGAGCTCGAGCTCGTCAATCAGCGCTCGCGCGAAACCCGGATGCGCGATGCGCTCCGCGATCTCCGTGACGAGTACGCGTATGTGATCATCGACTGCCCGCCGTCGCTCGGTTTGCTTACGCTCAACATGCTGACCGCCGCCGACAGCGTCGTCATTCCAATTCAGTGCGAGTACTACGCGCTCGAGGGACTCTCGCAACTCCTCAACACCATCAAGCTCGTGCAGCGCAATTTCAATCCCGCGCTCGCGATCGAGGGTGTGTTGCTGACGATGTACGACGCGCGCCTCAACCTGTCCAAGCAGGTCGCCGATGAAGCCAAGGAGTACTTCGGCGGGCGCATGTTCACGGTCACGATTCCGCGCAACGTGCGGCTCGCCGAAGCGCCGAGTTTTGGTAAACCGATTGTGCTCTACGATGTGCAATCGGTGGGGGCGAAGAGCTATCTGGCCGTGGCCCAGGAGCTGATTCGCCGGGTCGAGCAAGGTACACCACCCTCGCCGAGCCTCCCCGCAATTGAATCGCTGCCGTCACCGGAGGTGCCCGCATGACGGAAACCACCACTGGCAGACGCCGTCTCGGCCGCGGCCTCGAAGCCCTGCTCGGGCCGACGCGTGAAGAAGCTGAGCGCGAAGGCAGTCTCGTCGAGCTCCCGATTAAGGACATCAAACCAAACCCGTTTCAGCCACGGAAGACGGTAGATCCGGCGGCACTCGAAGAGCTGGTGTCGTCGATCAAACAGGCGGGTTTGCTCCAACCTGTCGTCGTGCGGCGGGGGATAGCGAATGGCGGCTACGAGCTAATCGCGGGCGAGCGCCGGTTGCGGGCCTGCCAGCAGCTCGGTTGGGAGCGCATCCCGGCCGTCCAACGCGACGCGGATGACCGCACCCTCTTGACCCTCGCGCTGATCGAAAACCTCCAGCGCGACGATTTGTCGCCGGTCGACGAAGCTCGCGGATACGAGCGATTGATCGCCGAGTTCAAACTGGCGCAGCAGGACGTCGCCGACGCCGTCGGACGCGATCGGTCGACCGTTGCCAACGCGCTTCGGCTGCTGAAGCTGCCCGAGATCGTACTGCAGATGCTGCATGAAGGACATCTGTCCGTCGGTCACGCGCGCGCGCTGCTCGCGCTCGAGGATCCACGCATCGTCACGAACCTGGCTCGGGAGGCAGTCGCGCAGGGACTCTCGGTTCGGGAAGTCGAAGACCGCGTCCGCGGTGGTCGGGCGCCGGAACGGCGGCCGCGCATGAAACGCGGCGTTGGGGCCGCGCCGGAGGTCCGCCGGGTGGAGGACGCGTTGCGCCGGCGGCTCGGCACCGACGTCCGCGTCAGCTTGCGAGCCAAAGGCAAGGGGCAGATTCATCTCTCGTTCTACTCGAACGACGATCTCGCTCGGCTCCTCGAGCTGATCCTCGGCGCGCCGTTCGACGGATGAAGAAGAAAAAAGGAACGCGCGGCGTCACGATCGTCATCCACGCCGACGGTGATCTCGAATCGAAGCAGTATCGATTTCCGCGCTGGGCGGTGGAGGTCGGTAAGTGGGGCGCCGGGGCGATTGCAGTCTCCATCGTCCTCTTCTTTGCCTTCGCGGGTCCCATCTTCCGCAACGCCGCGCGGGTCCCGGGACTCGAACGAGAGGTGTCGCGGCTGCGGGTCGAGAACAGTCGCGTGCAACAGCTCGCCTCGGCTCTGAATCGCGCGGAGTCGAACTATCAGGAGCTGCGTCAGATGTTGGGTGTGAAAGCGCCACCCACGACGTCGCGAGGCGGCACGAGCGTCGCCGGCAGCGCCGACGTCAGCACGGGGATGCGCGCCGTGCCAATTCAGGCGGCCAAGCCGGGCGGCAGCAAGCAGTATGAGACTGGGCCGTCACTGCCGTCGCATTGGCCACTCGATGTTCAGGGCTTCGTCACCCGCGGCCAGGTGCGGCCCGGCGTTCCCGACGAATCGCATCCCGGGATCGATATCGCCGTTCCGGTTGGGACACCGATTCGCGCGTCAGGGGGTGGCACGGTCACGGCCGCGGGCTACGATCCCGACTACGGACTGTTCGTCCTCTTGCGGCATCCGGCCGGCTATGAGACGATGTATGGTCATACATCACGGCTCCTCGCTGCTGAAGGTGACGAAGTTCAAGCCGGACAGGTGATCGGGTTGTCCGGAAACTCGGGACGGTCGACGGCGCCGCACCTGCACTTCGAGATTCGCCATGACGGCAAATCGGTCGATCCACTCGACCTCGTAAAAGAGGGGGCCCACTGATGGCGGTGTTCACCGAAAAAAGTGCTCCCGGCGGTCGTGAAGGCGTGCCGGGACTGTCGATCATCGGCGCGGGGATGCGCGTGGTAGGAGACATCTCCGCGGACGGTGTCGTAAAGATAGAAGGGTCAGTCACGGGAACCGTTCGCGCCGCTAAACAGGTGCTGGTCGCGCGGGGCGGGGAAGTAGAAGGCGACGTCATCAGCCGCGAGGCGATCATCGGCGGTGAGGTTCGCGGTGCGATCTACGCGGAGGAGCGCGTGGAGCTGCAGACCACGAGCATCGTTCATGGCGACGTCCACACCAAGAAACTCCTCATCCAGGAAGGTGGAGAGATCAACGGCGTGCTCCGCATGGGCGAAGACGCCGGGCAGGCACCCCAAGCCAATTCGCGCGCTGCACAGGCATCTTTGGCACGAGCCTAGATATCCACACGGCAGCGTCGCGCCAATGTGGATTCTCTAAGTTATTGTCTTATAATAGTTTATTGCACTCGCCAATGTGGAAGACTCGCATCTGCCACGATACTGTCCTTACGGTGTCGTAAATGCGCCTAGACACACTCGTCTCCTATCTGAATCAGTACCTCCGTATCGCCGAAGAAGTCGCGGATCCACCCGAAGCGTTGAACGGCCTCCAGGTCAGCAATGCGGGTGAAGTCACCCGCGTCGCGGCCACGGTCGACTTGTGCGTTGCAACCGTGAAAATGGCGGTCGAGCAACGCGCTGATCTCCTGCTGGTGCATCACGGATTGTTCTGGGGCGGGCTGCGGCCGCTCAACGGCCCGATGTATGAGCGTGTGGCAGGTCTCATAAAAGGAAACGTCGCGCTCTATTCCGCACACCTTCCGCTCGACCGTCATCCCGACGTCGGCAACAATGCGATACTCGCGCGCGAGCTGGGCATCACGATCCGCGGTGAGTTTGGCACCTATCATGGCGCGCCGATCGGCGTGTGGGGCGAGCGCAGCGGCACGCGCGATGACGTGAGTCGCGCGTTGACGAAATCGCTCGGTACCGCACCGCGGGTCCTCGCGTTCGGTCCTGAGCGGGTGCAGCGCGTTGGCGTCGTAACCGGGGCAGGGGGTTCATTGATTCCGCAGGCCGCCGCCGCCGGGCTGGACACGTACATCACCGGCGAAGGGCAGCATTGGACATTCTTCGATGCCGAAGAGCTGCAGCTCAACGTTTTCTTTGCGGGTCATTACGCAACTGAAACGGTCGGCGTAAAGGCGCTAGCCCAGCACGTCGCCACGAAGTTCAACCTGCCCTGGGTGTTTTTGGATCATTCGACCGGGTTGTGAGCGCCCGGCGGGTACTGCTCGTACTTGCGATCGCCGAGCTGTTGGCGATGGCGCCATGGTTCAGCGCGTCGGCCGTGGCGCCGGCGTTGACGAGCGCCTGGCATCTGACGCCAGCCAAGACGTCCTGGCTCACGATCTCCGTGCAGCTCGGCTTCGTCGCGGGCGCGTTGCTGAGCGCGATCCTCACACTCGCGGATCGGCTTTCCGCGCGCCGGCTGGTCGCCGGTTCGGCGACACTGGCGGCGCTCGCGACGCTGGGCGTTGCGGCGGCACGAGGGCTCGGCATCGGCATCGCATGCCGGCTGCTCACGGGAGCTGCGTTGGCCGGTGTGTATCCACCCGGGATGAAAATCGCAGCCGGGTGGTTCAAGGAATCGCGGGGACTCGCGATTGGTATTCTTGTCGGCGCGCTGACGCTCGGCTCCGCGAGTCCTCATCTCGTGCGCTGGGCAGTCCCGCCGAACGCATGGCGCAGCGTCCTGATCGTCGCCGCGATCAGCGCGCTCATCGGCGGCCTGCTCGTTCTCGTCGTGCCGAACGATGGACCACACGCCGCGCCCTCACCACCGTTTTCTCTTTCCGCCGCCCCGCGCATCCTGAAGGACCGCGCTGTCGCCCTCGCGAACCTCGGTTACTTGGGGCACATGTGGGAGCTCTACGCGATGTGGACGTGGATCGCCGTGTTCATCGCCGCGAGCGAACATGCTCGGCACGGCGCCGACGTGGACGTCACCGCGCGTGCCGCGCTCACCACGTTTGCGGTGGTTGGCAGCGGCGCGATCGGCTGCGCGATCGGCGGCAAGTATGCCGATCGATTGGGTCGAACACTCGTCACGAGCGTCGCGATGCTGGCATCGGGAATATGCGCCCTGACTGTGGGCCTGTTTTTCGGCGCGCCGCTCATCGCGCTCTTGCCGATTCTGCTGCTGTGGGGCATCAGCATCGTGGCGGACTCCGCGCAATTTTCCGCCGCCGTCAGTGAGCTCGCGCCGCGCGAATACGTCGGAACGGCGCTCACACTGCAGACGAGTCTCGGTTTCCTGCTCACCGCCGCGACGATTTACCTCCTGCCCACGGTCGCGAGAGCAATCGGCTGGCGATGGAGCATGAGCGTGCTGGCGATCGGTCCGGCTATCGGTGTGTGGGCGATGCTGACGCTGCGTCAGCGATCAGAGGCCTTGCGCCTCGCGGGAGGGAAACGCTAGGGAACGACGAACGTCGCCACTTCGTCACCGTAATCACCGGCGAGTCGCGTCGTACCACCGGGCGCGGTCCAGGGACCGCCGTCGATTCGCATGTTGAGCTGATGGACCCCCGCTGCAATCGGAAGGACAATTTCCCAACTGCCGCCCCCGCCCCCGCCCGATGTGTGGGTCAGCGAGACCGGTTGCCAATCGGTAAAGTCGCCTGCGATTTCGACGAGCGTAGCGGGTGGCGTGTGCATCACCAAACGCACCTGCCCCGCCGATTGTGGCTCGATCGTCAGTACCGACGAGGGAGGAGGGTCCCCGTTTGCTGCGTTGCTGTGTCGTGTCGGAATGGCGGGTACCGAACGAGCGGGCGAGGGAATGCGGAATCGGATCGACGCAGACACGTACCGGCCGGCGATGGTGCCGCGCATCGGGTCCGACGGATAGCGGCCACCCGAAACCACGAAGGCCCATCGGTCGGCAAAGGGTAAGCTGGCGCTGGCCTCGCCATACACGCCGCGACCGGCGCCCTGGCTCCAAACACGCGCGCCGAGGATCGTTTCGAGCACGATTTTGCGGTACTGTCCGCGTGCTGTCATGCCGATGTCGCTATACTGTGTGTCCCCAACAAACGCGCGGCCGGCTGTCAGCAGGATCAAGAATGATGGACTGCGGCGCTGCGCGGCCGAGAGCGACGCCGCGAAAACCGGCCGAGCGTCGCTCGATGAGCCGAACGCGGTTCGACCGCCGGTCGCCGACAACCAGACGTTGCCTCGGTCGATTTCCCGGTTTACCCGGAGCTCGCCGAGTGCATGCCAGAAGCTTGCGAAGTCGGCGTAGGACGAGCCGCCCACCGCGGCCGACGTCTCGATGCGCCAGGCGGTGGCGGGACGCGCGAACAGCGATCCAATGGCCGATCCCTGAATGCTGCGGTTGCCGCTTTCGAAGCGAAGCAGAGTGCCGCGGGCGTTCAGCGATCCACGGTGTCCGTACGATTCGAAGGTCGGCGTGACCGTCAGGGCATTGGTCAGCTCGAATCCGTCGTACCGCACCAATGACGCTCCCATATCGATCGAGGCCGTCGTCTGGGACAGCGTCACG
>DASZNX010000385.1:0-5267 GCA_035551075.1 Gemmatimonadales bacterium
GGACTTGCCCGAGAATACCTTGGTGTCCGTGGTGGGCATCATCCTGGGTTCGCTGCTGACGTGCGCGCTGCTCGTGCTGGGAGCGCTCGTCTTTCTTCCCGCCTCGATCTTTCCCGATTTGTTGTCGACTACGGCGCTTCCCGCGGTGGTGCCCTACGGAACCACCGCGTTGCGGCTCGCCCTTCTCGGCATTCTCGCGTGCGTGGCGAGCGCGGCGATCGAGACCGGGCTTTCCGGTGGCTACAACATCTGCCAGTTTTACGGACTCAAGTGGGACAAGAACGTCCCACCCCGCGACGTCCCCGTGTTCACCGCCTCGTGGGTCTCGATTCTGACCATCGGTCTGCTCTTAATGCTGACGGGGATCAAACCGCTGACGCTGGTCAACTTCTCGATCATCTTCGGCATGGTCATCATGCCGTTCACGTACTATCCGATTCTCAAGGCGGCGGCGGATCCGGCACTGATGGGCGAGCATGTGACGCGCAAATGGCAGGACAAATTGGGTTGGGTCTTTTTCGCGATTATCGTCATTGCGGCGGTTGCAGCGCTGCCGCTCATGGTCATCACGCACAGCGGCCAGCCGTAGATCAGGGTTTGTCCGGCTCCTTGGATGTCCGCAGCGATTTGATGTACGCCACGAGCTTCCAGATTTGCTCGGGCGGCAGCCTTCCCCAGGACGGCATGCCGTTGCGCCGGCCTTCCGCGATCGACTTGTAGATCCGCGCTTCCGTACCCCCGTAGAACCAGACCGAATCGCGCAGGCTCGGCCCCATGCCCCCACCGCCATGATCGCCATGACATCCCGAGCAGTTGTACCAGCCAAACAACCGCCGTCCCTCAGCGATGGCGGCGCGATCGTCGGCGTAGGGATTCTTGGGCTCGGCCAACGTGTCAGGGTGCGGACCGGGCATCGGCCCCAGGTGCGTGGGAATGGCCGGCTTCTGCGGCGGTTGCGGGGCGGCTTGCACGGCCGTGAGCGGCAACAGGGGGACGCGGTACTGCTCGAGCAGTTGCTGAATTTCGGAGCGGTGGCGATCCAGCACGCTGTCGAGCCGGACGCGCAGTGTATCATCACCGCGCCGCACCGCCATGGCGATATCGAACACAAATGGGAGGAACGGCAAATCCACCTGCGGCGACACCGGCACGACCTCGAGCGGCACCGCTGCGCGCTGCGCGAAGTAGCCGGCGAGCGGACCCCAGGCAATCGCGATGTCGACGTCGCCGCGCGCGACCGCATCGATCAGGCGCGCCGGAGGATCGGGTTGCGAATAGTCGCCATAGATCGAGTAACCGACCACGTTGCGAATGATGTGCCGCTGCGCCAACGCGGCGGCGGGCGGCACGTTCTCGTAGTCGTCGCCGATGACGTGCACACCGATGCGCAGGTGATGCAGCCGGGGATCGTCGAACGAGCGCAGGTTGAGATGCCGGTCGGTGCGAGAGACAAAGACGTACGTCGAGCGGTAGTACGGCTCCGTCGGCCGCGCGAGTTGGAAGCTCGCCGGCACCCCCATGATCACGTCGCAGCGATGGGCTTTCAGCGTGTTGCGCACAAAGCCGCGGCGTTGCGGCAGCCAGGTGTACCGGACCGCCAGCCCCAGATCCCGGCCCACCAGGTCGGCGAGTTTGTTTTCGAAACCCTGGAGCTTGTCGTTGGAGAACGGCAGGTTGTTCGGATCGGCGCAGACGGCGAGCGTCGTGGGCGCGCGTGACTCTGGCCCGGGGTGCTCTTTGCGACCTGCCAGCGTGCCGACCACGAGCGCGGCGAGCGCCATCGCCGCGGCGAGATTAGAGGGAAAAGACATACAGCATCCCGCCCATGGCGCTCGCCTGCTTGATGTCGGGGATCGCGCCGGCGACGCCGAGCCCCGTGTACGGATCGTCGGTCGAGACATCGGGGAACGCGACGGCGCCCATCCAGCCGCCGATCCCCGAGTACACCGCGACGTACTGCTTGCCGTCGGGGCCGGTATACGTGATGGGGTTGCCGACGATACCGGAGCCGACCTTGAACTTCCACAGCTCGTGCCCGTCGCGCGCATCCACCGCCTTGAACCAGCCGTCCATGGTGCCGTAGAACACCACGCCGCCTGCAGTGGCCAGCACGCCACTCCACACGGGGAAGTTTTCGTCGATGTGCCACACCGCCTTGCCCGCCGCCGCATCCCAGGCATTGAGGCCGCCGCGTTTGCCGCCGGGGCCGGCGTACATTCTCACGCTCGCGCCGACATATGGCGTGCCCGCGATATAGTTCGCCTCGAGTCCTTCGTAATCCATGCAGTCGTTGGTGTCGGGGATATAGAACCATCCCGTGACCGGCGAATACGCGCTCGGCGGCTCGTCCTTGCCGCCCGTTGACGAGGGACAGATGCCGCGCGTCACCACGCCCTGCTTGGTGCGATACGCCGGATTCTCGGCCGGCCGGCCCGTCTTGCGATTGATGCTGTCCGCCCAGTTGGTGAACACGAACTTGCCGGCGGTGAGGACTTCGCCCGTCTCGCGGTCGAGCGTGTAGACGAAGCCGTTGCGATCGGGGTGCACGAGCACTTTGCGCTCGCGGCCGCCGATCTGGATGTTTGCGAGAATGTTTTCGTTGACGCCGTCGTAGTCCCACGCATCGTGCGGCGTCATCTGGTACGCCCACCGCGCTTCACCATTGTCGGGATTGCGCGCAAAAATCGTGAGCGACCATTTGTTGTCGCCGGGGCGCATGTCGGGATTCCACACGCCGGGATTCGCGGTGCCGTAATAGATCAGATTCAAGTCGGGATCGTAGGACACCCAACCCCACACCGTCCCGCCGCCCAGCTTCCACTGTTCGCCCGACCACGTCGTGGTGCCGAGGTCGGTGCCCCGATGATCGGGATAGAAGGGCTTGAAGTTCGGACCGATCAAGACGTCGCGGTCGGGACCCGTGGAATACGCGCGCCACAGCTCTTTGCCGCTGCCCGCGTCGAGCGCTTTGATCCACCCGCGCACGCCCAGCTCGGCGCCGCTGTTGCCGATGATGACTTTGTTGTGGACGACGATCGGCGCCATCGTCACTGTTTCGCCGATGTTCATGTCGCCGACCTGCACCTTCCAGATCTGTTTGCCGCTGGTCGCGTCGACGGCGACGGTGTGGCCGTCGAGCGTGTTGTAATAGATTCGGCCGTTGTCGTATGCGGCGCCGCGATTCACGATGTCGCAACAGGCGATCCCGACCGCTCGGTCCGACGGATTGGGCTGGTACGACCATTTCACCGCGCCACCAGGTTTGGTTAGATCGATCGCATAGAGAACGTTTGGCCACGGCGTCACCACGTACATCACGTTGTTCACCACGAGCGGATTGCCTTCGTGCCCGTGCAGGACGCCGGTCGAAAATGTGCTGCTGACTTTTAGTTGTGCCGCGTTCGCGGGCGTGATCGCATTCAGCGACGAGAACCGCGTCATCGCATAGTCGCCGGACGGCATCGCCCATTCCCTGCCGGCCGGCGCCGTAATCGGAGTGCCGGTAGTGAGCGCGACGGCGAGCCGTTGTGGCGAAGGAGCCGCTCCACCCTGGCACGCCGGAATGAGCGTCATCAGAAGCAGCAGCGCGGGTCTAGCGAAGTGGCCGGACATGAAGAATCCCGAAGATGTGAACCCGGATGAGGGCGTGAACGCTGCCGACGGTGTAGAAGAAGCCCATGCGACGGCCGCCAACGGCGAGAGATTCGTGTTGACGTACACGGCCTGCTATCTCGTGTTCCTGACCAGCGAAATCGCCCAGCAACCACATCGGGTGTTCGTCAGTAACGAGTTGGCGCGCACCATCACCGTGATCGACGAGACCTCGCGACGACCAATCGCGGAGATCCCCGTGCCGGGCCGGCCGCGTGGCATCGCCGTCAGCGCCAACGGGGCGCGCCTCTACGTTGCACTCAGTGACACCATCCGACAGAAGGCGGGTCCGGCGGACGCCGTGGTTGCGATCGACGTGCGGAGCCAGCCGCCGAAGATTGTCGACCGCCTTCCGGCGGGAACCGATCCAGAGAGCTTCGCGCTCAGCGCGGACGGCCGGTGGCTATACGTATCGAACGAAGATGCCGGATTGGCGACCGGGATCGACCTGCAGGCCCGGAAAATTGCCGCACGCTACGCCGTGGGCCTCGAGCCCGAAGGAGTCGCGATCAGCCCCGATGATCGCTGGGTCTACGTGACCGGCGAGACCAGCAACACGGTATCCATGATCGACACCAGGGCCCAACGCGTGGTTGCGAACCTGCTCGTACCGGCCCGGCCGCGTGCGGTACGCTTTTCCCGGGACGGCCGCCGAGCGTTTGCCACGTCAGAGCTGGGGCGGGCGTTCACGGTGATCGACGTCGCGAATCACACGGCGCTCGCGACGATCGCCATCACCGACTCGGGCGCGAAGCCGGTCGGCGTCGCGCTCTCGCCCGACGAACGACTCGCCTACGTCGCGACGGGACGTGGCAATACCGTGGCGGTCGTCGATCTCGCGGCCAAGCGCCAGGTCGCCAGCATCCCCGTCGGCAAGCGTCCGTGGGGCATCGCGATCTCGGCCGACGGCAAGACGCTCTACACGGCCAATGGGTTGTCGGGGGACGTGTCGGTGATCGATACGGGAACGCGCCGAGTGGTCGCCACGATTCCAGCCGGCGCCGGCGCGTGGGGCGTGGCGATTCAGCCTTAGGCCGTCGTGACCGCCTCGTAGTGCGCGGAGCGTTGTTCAAACCGCGTGAGCAGCGCCCTGGCCGCGGCCGGCACTACCGCCTTCTCGTAGTCGTCACCGGCGAATTGCCGCACCGCCGCGAGCGAATCGAAGGTCATGATCGTGACGAATTCGACTTCCTCGGGCAGCCCGCGCCGCAACAGCTGAATGCCGCGAAAGCCGTTGATCTTCCGATCTTTGATGCCGACAAAAATCTCTTCCTCGAGGAGCCGCTGATAGGCGGCCGCGTTCTCGTGCGTCGTCCAGCCGTGCCAGATTCGCACGATCATTGCGGCTTTTCGGGCCACACTGTGTCCGGCCGCGCCGGAAGCGGCTGCTCCGCGTGCAGGCGATCGGCGCGGATGTCGGCGTAGATGAAGTTCTCCGGCGCGATCGGCGCGTCCGCGAGCCGCCGCAGCATCGCCAGTTGTCCCACGTGCGTCATGGTGTCGGCAAATGGACCTTGCAGCAGCTGCTCGGTGGTGAGCGAGCACTTCGCGCCACTCGCGAGGAGCTTCCCGACTTCTTCGATCAACGAGTGGAAGCGCTCGACTTCCGCCGTGAA
>DASZNX010000386.1:0-2784 GCA_035551075.1 Gemmatimonadales bacterium
ACCGGCCGCCCACGTGGCGAGTTGAATCCGGCCGGCCCGGGCAGCGCAGTCGATCGCCAGCAACAAGATGGCGAGGAGATGATTAATCAGAGCAGTCGCCGAGGGGGTACAGGAACCCGCAATTCGGACAGGGATTCTTACAGCCCCACGGTTTCGGCCGGACTGCTGCCCCGCATCGCAGGCAGCGCGGAGTTTTAGACGATCCGGTAGACGCCGGTGAGGAAGGGATTCGAGGCGCGTTCGCGTCCGATGGTGGTTTCGGGTCCATGACCGCTGTAGACGATGGTGTCATCGGACAACGGGAGCAACTCGCGCTCGATGCTGCCAATCAGCGTCTCGAAATCGCCACCCGGCAGGTCGGTACGTCCAATCGATCCCGCGAACAGAACATCGCCGGTGAACGCCACGCCGGGCCCCACCAGGCAGACGCTGCCGGGCGAATGCCCGGGCGCGTGCCGGATCTCGAAGCGCAGCGTGCCGATCTGCAGGCTCTGACCGGGGACCATCTCCTTATCCGGCGCAGGCAAGGGACCGGGCGGCGCCAGACCGAACCAGGCGGCCTGATCAGGCACGGCATCGTAGAGCGGCCGATCGGCAGGATGCAGCCAGATCGGAGCACCCGTCTCGGCCGCGATCCGCGACACGCCGAGGACGTGGTCGATGTGCGCATGGGTGAGCCAGATCGCAACCGGACGCGCGGCGGTTTCCTGGACTTTGTGAAGAATCAGACCCGCTTCTTCACCGGGATCCACGATCGCGCATTCGCGGGCCTCTTCATCGACCACGAGGTAGCAGTTTTCGGCGAAGACGCCGTTGGGAATCGGAACGATCTTCATTTGCGCGCCAAGACTTTGCCGTCGCTTTCGCGCAGCGCCTTGAGGTACTTCTCGACCGCGATCGCCGCGGTTGTCGCGTCGCCGACCGCGGTGGTGATTTGCCGCGTCAATTGGCTGCGCACGTCGCCCGCCGCGAACAGGCCGGCCATCGACGTCATCATCTTGTTATCGGTGATCAGATAGCCGCCGGCATCATGATCGACGTGTCCCTCGACGAGCTGCGTGTTGGGCTTGAATCCGATGAAGATGAACACGCCGCCCACGTCGAGATTCGAGCGCGTTCCGGTGACGCTGTTTTCGAGCACGGCATGCGTGACGCCCTTCGCGTTGCCGGCAATCTCCGGCACCACCGTATTGCGGATGACTTGGATCTTGGGATTGGCGAACGTCCGTTCCTGGAGAATCTTCGACGCGCGGAATTCATCGCGGCGGTGCACCAGCGTCACCTTGCTGGCGTAGCGCGTCAGATAATCCGCTTCCTCCACGGCGGCGTCACCGCCGCCGACGACCGCGAGATGCTCACCCTTGAAGAACGCGCCGTCGCACACCGCGCAGTAGGAGACGCCTCGGCCGGCGTATTCCCGCTCTCCAGGTACGCCGAGCTTCACCGGCGTGCCGCCGGCCGTGAGGATGACCGCCTGGCTGCGGTATGTTTCGCCGCGCGCGGTTTCGACGTCGAACCAGCCGTCGGCCGACTTGCGAATCCGCTCCACGGTGTCGGTCACAATCTCCGCGCCGAACTTCTTGGCGTGCTCGGCCATTTTCTGGGCGAGCTCCCACCCCTTGATGCTCTCGAAGCCGATGTAGTCTTCGATGAGATCGGTATTGAGCAGCTCACCGCCGGGAGCGCCGCGCTCGATGACGACCGCCTTGAGCATGCCCCGGCCGGCATACAGTGCAGCGCACAGCCCCGCGGGACCCGCACCCACGATCACGACGTCATAGATCTGTGCCGCACGCTCAGTCATGTGCTCGGAATTCCAATCGAGGGGGTTCCCCCTCCCCCGCTAGGGCGCGCGCCAACTGCGCGCGAAAGTCCACCATCTCGTATTCGATCTCGGGCTGCTGGGGTCCGGCCAGTTTCTCCAGCGCCGCTGCTCCCACGACGACCGTGCCGTGCCGATTCCCGCGGGCACGGTGCAGGAGGGCGGCAGCCGCCTGAATGAAGCCCTGCCAGATCCGGCCCTCGTTCTTGTTAATAATAGAACGCCAGACTGTTTCCAACGCTTCGTGCGCTAACCAGTAATCCCCGCGATTGAAGAGCTCGCGCGCGTGCTCGAGGTAGCGCCGACGCTCCTCGGGAGTCACGTGCGTGGCCCGAGCCTGATCAGGTTTAGTGCCCCGTGACAGCTCGAGATTGTTCCTACCAGCACTTCGGCTTCGCCTTGCTCCCCTGCTTTCTCAACCAGACGGTCGCCGGCGCGCACCGCTTCTGCCGAAAACATTCCCACACCGAACACTTGATGCTTGCACACGAAGAGGGCGGGCCCGTGGACGGGCCGTCCCGCCGTATGCAGTCGCTCCACGAGCTCGCGCACCGTGTCGCTCATTTCCCAGGTGCGCGGCGCGCCGATCGCGGGGCAGAGCGCCGGCTCGATGCAGTGCGTCGGACAAATCCAATCGGCCCACGAGATGTACCGCGTCTGATCGGGTGCCGAGCTCGCGCGATCGTATGGCGTCGACAGCATACCCACCACCGGCTCCACGGAGACACTCCGTTCCGGCCATCGCGCGCGTGCCCGGCGGAGCACCCAGTCGAACATCAGATGCGGCATGTGGGGAGACGGAACGATCTGATCGTCTCGTGCGTCGTGCGTCTGATCTCGTACGTCGTGCCTGAGCCTGTCCCGAGCGGAGCGAGGGGTGCGTCGTGCGTCGAGCCAGTCGTCGAAAAATGTGGTCCAATCGGCGACGACGAATTGTCGATCGGGAGCGTCGCCCAGCTCGC
>DASZNX010000387.1:0-3686 GCA_035551075.1 Gemmatimonadales bacterium
CGCGCGCGCGTCTCGACACCCGCGCGCGGCCAGCGCTCATGGATGCCACCTGAGGCAGGTGCGGGAGAATCACCCCGCATCCTCGTTGTCGACGACGAGGCCGACATCACCGCCCTCGTCGCCTATCATCTTGCAAAAGAAGGTTACCGGGTAACCACCGCGGGCACCGGCGCCGACGCACTGCGCGCCGCCCGCGAAGAGCGCCCCGACCTCGTCGTCCTCGACCTGATGTTGCCCGGCCACTCCGGGTTCGAAGTGCTGACCGAGTTGCGACGCCGGGAAGAGACGCGCGAAATCGGCGTGCTGTTGCTCACCGCACGCAAGGAGGAGCCCGACCGCATCAAGGGACTCACCCTCGGCGCGGATGACTATCTCTCCAAGCCATTTTCTCCGAAGGAGCTCGTCCTCCGCGTGGGCGCGATCCTGCGCCGCCTCGCCGCTCCCGCGGTCGCGGGCGGCAATCGTCTCACCGCGGGTCCGATCGCGCTCGACCGCGCCGCGCATCGCGTGAAGGTGCAGGACCAGGAGATCGAGCTCACCGCGACGGAGTTCAAGCTGCTGGAACGTCTCATCGAACGTCGCGATCGCGTGCAGAGCCGGACCCAGCTCCTCGAGTCGGTGTGGCAGGCGCAGCCGGATATTCAGACGCGCACGGTCGACATGCACGTGCAGCGGCTCCGCGCCAAACTCGGCGCCGCCGGTGATTGGATCGAGACGGTGCGCGCCGTTGGCTACCGATTTCGCGAGCCTGCTGCTCCACGCTCCGCGAGTCCCCCCACCTCCAGCGCATCCACTCGCCGCCGCCGGACATGAAGCTCGCCACGCGGTTGTTCGCGAGCATCGGCCTGCTCGTCGCCGCCGCGGTTGTCGCCTCGATCATTGCCGCGGATGTCGTGTTGCGTCGTCATCTCGAAGGCGAGGTCGCCCGCGAGCTCGAACGGGAAGCGCGATTGGTTGCGGCGGTGACGCCGCGCGATTCGGCGCAGTGGCCCGAATTCGCCGCGCTGGCGGGCGCCCGGCTCGGACGCCGGGTGACACTGATCGATGCCGAAGGACACGTCCGCGGCGACACGGAGTTCGACCGCCTGTCGCTCGCGCGACTCGAGAATCATCGCGGGCGGCCGGAGGTGCGCCAGGTGCTCGACTCCGGCGCCAGCGTCGGCACGAATCAGCGGTTGAGCGCATCCACGAACGAGCCCCAGCTGTACGTCGCGGTGCGCGACGGCCCTCCCGGACTCGCCGTCGTGCGCGTCTCGGCGACGCTCGTCACCGTGGATGCACAGGTGCATGCCGTGCAACGAGCGATTGCCCTGGCCGGACTTTTCCTGCTCGTCGCCGCCGGACTCGTTGCGTGGATGCTCGCGCGCGTCCTGGCCCGGCCGCTGCTGCAAATCGCCTCAGCCGCACGCGACATCGCCGCCGGTCGGCCGGCCGAATTCCCCGACGTCCATGTCCCGGAGCTTGCGTATCAGGTCGATGCGTTGCGCGCGATGCACCACGAGCTCGAGCGGCGGTTCGACGATTTGCGGCGTGAGCGCGAGGAGTCGCAGACCTTGCTCGAATCGCTCTCCGACGGCGTGCTTGCCGCGGATCAGCGGGGTGTGGTGATCTCGACGAATTCCGCGGTGCGGCGTCTGCTTGGCTACGGACCAACCGAACCGCTGCCGCCCCTCGCGGAGCTGTTTCACGATCGGACCCATCGCGCCTTGATGCGTGAGGTCCTGGCCGGCGCAGTCGTAGAGCGCCGCGAGCTCGACCTCGGCGACAGCACCGTCGTGATCTCCGCGCGACCGCTCGAGGGCGGCGGCACGCTGCTGGTTTTGAGCGATGTCACGGGCCTGCGGAGACTCGAAATGATTCGGCGTGATTTTGTCGCGAACGTGTCACATGAGCTCAAGACTCCCCTGACGGCGATCGCCGGATACGCCGAGACGCTGGCCGCCGAGGAGCCGGAGGATTCCGAAGCCGGACACTTCGCCGAAATCATCGTCGACCACGCCCACCGCATGCAGCGTTTGGTGGACGACCTGCTGGACCTCTCTCGTATCGAATCGGGCGGCTGGCAACCGGAGCCGGAGCCGATCGCGATCGAAGCCGCGGCGCGTGACGCCTGGAGTCCCTTTGTGGAACGCGCAGCCGAACGCGGCGTGCAATTCGCGATCGCGGTGCCGAAATCGGCGGGCACCATCAACGTCGACCCGGAGGCCCTGCGCCAGATCTTCACCAACCTGTTCGACAATGCGCTGCGCCACACGCCGCGCGGTGGTCACGTCCGTGTGCTCGCTGCCCAGGCCAACGGGAAAGTCCTCCTGCGGGTCGCCGATACAGGCAGCGGTATACCCGCCGAGCACCTGCCGCGGATCTTCGAACGCTTCTATCGGGTGGATCCGGGCCGGTCACGCCAGGAAGGCGGAACGGGACTCGGTCTCGCGATCGTCAAGCATCTCGTGGAAGCCCATGGAGGAAGCGTCGAGGCCGAAAGTGAGTTAGGCCGAGGCACGACGATCGTCATGTCATTCCCCGCACATCCCGAGTCAACTACTCACTTAGTCGCCTAGCCCATTTTTTCGGTCGTTACACGTCCGTAACGCTCGCGTCACGAGCCATTGACGGTGCGCCGGCATCCTTGGCTCGTGCGTATAGCGCTCGTTTCGGACACGTACACGCCGCAGGTGAACGGCGTCACGACCGTGGTTGCGCGAATCGTTCAGGTGCTCCGCGCCTTCGGCCACGATGTCGTAGTCGTCGCTCCGCGCTATCCCGGAACCGATAAGGCGACGGATGCCGGCGAGCTGCGGGTACCCTCGGCGCCATTTCCGCCGTATCCGGCGATTCGTCTCTCGCTGCCGCAATTCCGGACTGTGGCCCGCTTTCTCGACGCGTTCCGGCCCGACGTCGTCCACGTCGCCACTGAAGGGCCGCTGGGACTGACCGGCCGGCGCTATGCGGTCCGGCGCCACGTTCCGCTCGTGACGTCCTATCACACGAATTTCCCGCAATACGCGCGGCATTACGGCGCCGGAATTGCCGAGCCGCTCGTATGGAAGTGGCTGCGGTGGTTCCACCGGCCGGCGGTTCTGACGCAGACCCCGGGTGAGTCGGTGCGCGACGAGTTGGCCCGCCGCGCTATTGGCCGGCCCGTGGTGTGGGGGCGGGGCGTGGATACCAAGCTCTTCCATCCTGGCCGGCGCAGCGCCGGATGGCGCCGCTGGCTCGCGGGCGCCGACGACACCGCGGTGGTCTTGCATGTCGGCCGGCTCGCGCCTGAAAAAAACATCGACGTGCTCGCGCGAGCCTGGCGCGCCGCGCACGAGCGTGTGGGTCAGCGCGCCACGTTTGTGATCGCGGGAGAAGGTCCCGAGACACGCCGCTTGCTCACGTATTTGCCCTGGGTACGCCAGCTCGGCTTCCTGGAGCGCGGCAAGCTCGCCGATGTCTACGCGAGCGCCGACATCTGCGTGCTGCCCTCTCGAACGGAGACCTGCGGGCTCGTGGCGTTGGAGGCCATGGCGTCGGGGCTCGCAGTGATCGCCGCAGACGCCGGCGGCTTCCGTGAGAGCATCGATGACGGTCACACCGGCCTGCTGGTTGCGCCCGAGGATGCGACGGGGTTCGCCGCCGCGGTGCTTTCGCTGGTGATCGCACCGCAGCGCCGCGCCGAGCTCGGCGCTGCCGCGCGGATAGCG
>DASZNX010000388.1:0-6713 GCA_035551075.1 Gemmatimonadales bacterium
GAACGCCGCATCGACGAGATACTGAAAATCGGGAGCTTCTGAGAACCGCCCCCAGCTCGCGACGAAGGTCGCGCCCTTGAGCACGGTCGAGAACCCCAGCCGGGGACTGAAGCTGTGTCGCGCGCCATAGATCGCTCCCGCCGCGATGCCCGATCCAGGGTCGAATTGGTCGTAGCGCAGCCCGAACGTGAGGACGAAGTCCGAGCCACGGAGCTGACCCTCCGCATATGCCGCAGCGGAAGTCGGCTTGAACGTCGATGCCTCGGCTGGAGGCACGCTGTCACCGACCGGCAAATACGCGAGAGCGCGCTGGAAGGTCTCCACACTTTGGCGCGCGATTTCGCCACCAAAATAGAAATCGCCGCGCGGGCCGCCCACGCTGAAGTCGGCCTGCCCGCGCACCTCGTGGAATTGATTCCAGGCCACGCTGCCGGCCGGCCCGTTGCCGAGGAAGAACGCCGGCACGCCCCACGGAGATCGCTCACTCAAATCGGGCGTCGTGAAGCCGGCAATGGGCGCGCGCGCGGTAACCGTGTCCTGACTCTGCGCCACCGCTTCGCCGAGGAAATGAAACGTGCTGCCCGTGAACGCCCCGAAGCGGTACCCCGGTTGCGCGGCGAGCGCTCCCCGCTCGAACTCACGCCCGAAATAACCGGCGCGCACATCGGCGGTGAAGTTGTTGCTCGTGCGCTGGAGGTCGGCGCCGAGCAGGTTGCCGGTGACGCGCTGCGCGGGCGCGCCCTGCAAGTCGTACTTGTATTGCGGATCGTATAACAGCCGCTGTTCGGCCGATCGCATGGCGAAGAGTCGCAGCGTGTGCGGGCCGCCGAGCGGCAGACGCAGCTTCGCGGCGGCATCGTATCGCTCACCACTGTTGTGGGGCAGCATCGCCGGATTTTGATTGCGCGGATCGCGCGCTTCCGGCGGCGGCGGCGCGTTGACCGGATCCGCGTCGAGCTTGCCCTCGACATCGACCGCTGCGGCGAGTCCGATCCCGTGGCCGAGCGGGCCGTCCGCCGAGACGACAAAGCGGTCCTGGCCCAGGTCGGCTGCGCCCCACAGCAAGCGATCCGTCTCGTACGCCGCACGGCCGGTCCACCGATCGCCGCCATCCTTCGTGACCACATTCACGAGTCCGGAAATCGCCTGCCCGTAACGCGCGGAAAACCCGTTGGTCGCGAGCGACGCCTCGACCAGCAGATCGGGAGGAATCCGCACGCCCAGGGCGTTGGTAGAGGCGTCGAGCTGATTCTTTACGCCGAGGCCGTCGAGCACGAATGCCTGCTGACCGAGGCGACCTCCCCGATAGCTCTCGCCTACTGCGCCCGCGGAAAGTGCGATCGCTTCCCCGACCGTGGTCACCGGAAAGCGCCGGAGCTCCTCACCACCGATGCGCTGCACCGACGCTACCACCGTGGGATCGAGAATCGAATCGGCGTAGGCTTCGACGACGATTGGCTGTTCGATTGTGTACACGTCGACGGTGAAGTTCACGACGGTGTTCTGCCCCGCCCGGACCAGAACGCTGTCACGACGCACGGTTTCGAAGCCGATCGAGCGCACGGTCACGACGTGCCAACCGCTCCGCACCTCGCGAACGCGGTAATAGCCGCTCGTGTCGGTTTGGGCCAGCCAGCGGCCGTCAACTGCGACTTGCGCGCCGTTCACGGCAATCCCGCCCTGGCGCTGGCGGACGTGCCCGACGATCGAACCACCGGTCTGCGCGGCAAGGCTGCCTGCCGCGAACCAGAGAACGAGGCCAGGGAGAGCTACGGCAGCTCGTACAGCCATACTTCCCGGCTCGAGATGGGCAATCCGTTCGAGACGATGTATCCCTGCGCAAGAAATCGCTTGGCGTCCGGCGACGGCGCCGGTCGCGCGAACATCACGACTCCTCCGCCACTGGGCGCCCGTATCACCGAGTCCGCGCCCGTCGCAAGCCCGAGAATGTGGATCTCGCCGCCGGTGTTTGGATCGCCATCGACCACGACGAACAGCCGGCCAGCCGCCCAGGCTACGTCGCGCACGAGACGACCGGCTCCGAAGTCGTGCACCGTATCGGTCGTCGTGGTGGAGAACACGTGGCGGTAGACGGCCCCATCGCTCTCACGCGTGAAGTAGATGGTATCGCTACTCGCGCCCACGCTCACTGATGACGCGCTGTCTGTGCCTGGAACAATCGTGACGCTGGGACTGGAAGAAGACAAATCGAGGATCGCGATCTCGAGCCCCACACGAACTGTGTCGACGGGACAGCTCCCACAGGGGCGCGGATAACTGACATCTTCACCCACAAACACAAGCCGGGACGCGTCGAGCCAGCGCAGATGCGAGACGCCCCAGTGCGTGCGGCCGGACGGAGCCAGATAGGGAATGCTCCTGACCATGCGACCCGGGCTGGGATCGGTCAACGGCGCCACGATGATCGCTTGTACGTTCGGAGTGAGCGGGGGGATTGGCACCCGATACGAGCCCTGCCGGAGGTAGGCGATCTGACCTCCGCCGAAGGCAGTCGGACTGGCCTCCAAAAAGACGTCGAGCGAATCGTCTGACGCTGTGGTCCTGCAGATGTACCGTGAGATGGCTGCGCCACCGTCCGGCATCACCGCGAAGCAGCGATCATGATCGGCGCGATCCAGCCGCTCGGCCGTGTAGACGATCTCCCCGTCAGGCAGCCAAGCCGGCATCTGGTCATCACCCGGATTCAATGTGAGGCGAACCAGCGGCGGCGCATTGAAGGGCTGGGTGGGAGCGTAATCGGACGGTCTGAACGGAGCGCCGTGTTCGCAGCCCGCGAGCGCGGCCAAAACAAAAGTGGCTCCAAGCTGATAGCGAGAAGCTTGGAGCCACTTCGCGACTTGGCGTCTCTGCAACTTCACTGAATTCTGGCTTCTTCCAACTGGCCGCTAAAGAAGTTTGGCTTTCCCGTAGCCTGCAATATCGCGTGCACCACAAACTCGATTCCCACGAAACCCAGTCCGCCCCAAATCAGCGACGGCAACTGGCTCGTATCGCGTCCGTAGAGGACCAATACCCAGCGCGCGATGACATAGCACCACAGCCCGCCAGCGAACCACCCCAGCACGCGGACGAACTTCCCGCCGGGCGTCTGAATGCCGGGAATCTTGAGCAGCCAGACTTCCAGCCAGTGACCGAGATAGGCAAAACAGAACGCGATGGTGAACGCGTCCAGGAAGTCCCAGCCGCCCTGCCGGGGCAGCGCTCCGGAAATCACGAGCGCCAGCACCAGCGCCAACAGCGTGTTACGGGTGAGGGCTTTCATTGAGATGCACCTCCAACCAATCGAGGACTGTGCCCCACCAGATGCGGCGGTTGCGTGGGCGCAACACCCAGTGCCCCTCATCGGGGAAGTACAGGAATTTCGCGTCAACACCCATTCGCTTCGCAGCCGTAAATGCCTGATACCCTTCCGACAAGTCCACGCGATAGTCGAGCTGGCTGTGCACGATCAAGATCGGTGTCTTCCAGTCGCTCACGTGGTTCAACGGTGACCATTTCTCGTACAGATCGCGCTTCGCATACAGGGGACCGCCGAACTCCCAATCCGTGAACCACAACTCTTCAGTGCTCCCCGCCATGCTCACCGGATTGAATACGCCATCGTGATCCACCAGCACCTTGAAGCGATTCGTGTGACCGGCGATCCAGTAGATCATGTAGCCGCCGTACGACGCGCCCGCGGCACCGATGCGGGTCGAGTCCACGTACGGCAGCCGGGCCACCACGTCGAGACCCTTCATGAGATCGTCGTAGGGATAGTCGCCCCAATGTTGGGAGATCGCGTCCGTGAATTTCTGGCCGTATCCCGTCGAGCCGTGGAAGTTGACGGCGGCGACCACCCAGCCGCGCGCCGCGAACATTTGGTAGTTCCAGCGGCTGCCCCAATAATCGGTCCACGCGCCCTGTGGTCCGCCGTGAATCAAATAGACCACCGGATACTTCTTCGAGGGATCGAAGCCGGGCGGTTTCTGCATCCACCCGTACACCGAATCGCCGAGCGCGCCGACGAATCCGTATTCCTCGAGCGGCGGCAAGTCGAGCGTGGCGACGGCGGAGTCGGTGTGATGCGAGAGCGCCTTGGGGGAGCTGCTGGACAGCCAGACCTCGGGCGGCTGCGTATTGCTCTGATGGAGATACGCGAGCGTCCGGTTGTCGGGTCCCACCTGCACGTTTGTATTCACCCCACCGGCAACGACGCGCGTCCGTTTGTAGCCTGGAAGATCGATCCGATAGATGTTGTCGCGGCCCCGCTCCTCGACGACCGCGTAGATGCACTTCGAGTTAGGACACCACGTATACGAGCCAATGGAGAGATCCCAGCCAAGCGTCGCCTCAATTGGCGCGCCTGTCTTGCCGGTTCCGCCCGTCCGACTGACAAGCATCAATCTCTGGCGATCCGCTTCAAACCCGGCGCGTGCCATCGAGAGATAGGCCAACCACTTGCCGTCCGGAGAGTAGCGCGGCGTATTGTCCGCGCCTGCATTCGTCGTGATGGGACGGAGCGTTCCCCCACTCTCGATCACAAAGAGATCCACATTGGTGTTGTCGGCAACCGTGGTGTCACCATGCATCGCGACGACGATTTCGCGGCCGTCCGGCGAGACGGCGACGTCACCGTCGCCGCTCGTCGCGATGGTCGGCACGTCGTGATCGACCGGCGTCAGGTCCGTCGTCGCACCGGTCGCCGCATCGACACGGAACACATGCTGCCGCTTGCCCGCGCGCCAATCGTCCCAATGCCGCCACATGAGGCCCGTCCAAATCCGGGCCTCCGTTGGATAGCTCCCGCTGCGTTGATCGATTTCCTGATTCCGAGGCCACTTGATGTCGCTGACGACGAGCAATCCAGAGCCGTCGGGCAGCCAGACTGGGTCGGACGCCCCGTCCGCAAGGTGTGAGACCTTCCGCGCATCGCCGCCGGCGATAGGCAGCAGCCAGACCTGCGCGCCGCTGTCGCGGGTCGAGATGAACGCGAGCGTCTTGCCGTCGGGTGACCAGCGTGGCTGTCGGTCCGAGCCCGGGCCCCCCGTCAGCATCCGAGCCTTGCCCGTGGCGACCTCGGCAACCCACACGCGCGACACGTTGCGATTCTCCTCGAGTGACGGCGTTCCGACGGTGTAGGCGACCCACTTGCCATCGGGTGATAGCTGCGGATCGCTCACGGACTTGAGCGCGATGTAGTCCTCGAACCTGATCGCTCGCTTTTGCGCCATCAGGGGCGAAGCAATCACTAGGAGCAGACACGCAAAACGCATTCAGTACTCCGGATGGGTAAGGATCGCTCTTACAAGATCATCGAAGACCTGGGACGCCGGTGTGACGTTGCCCGCATCGTCCGTGTGCACGTTCCACGCGGCAAGCTCGTTCAGCGCGGTGGCCTCCTCATAGGTCAAGTGCAAAACATGGCCCCCATGGCCCTGGGGCGCTTTGCTCGCCTTGTCGAGCACTTTCTTGAGCACGTCCGGAAGGTGTTTGGCATTGCGGATGGCGTCGTACTGTTCTCTGGTGACGGTGAGATCCATGCGCTAATCTTGGGACCTTCGGAATCACCCGCAACCATTCTCGAGCGCCTCATGCCGCGCACTACGTTCCTGTCGACGGGCTTCCACGTCCCCGCGCGTCTCGTCACCAACGACGACCTCGCGAAGATCATGGACACGTCGGATGAGTGGATCGTGCAACGCAGCGGGATCAAGACGCGCTACTGGGTCGACCGGGGTGACACCGGCGTCGGACTCGCGCGCGCAGCCTCCCAGAAGGCGCTCGACAAAGCCGGACTTACGCCGCGGGATCTCGACTGCATCATCTATTGCACCTGCACACCCGACCACTTCGAGCCCGGCAATGGTGTCTTCCTGCAACGCGAGCTCGGCCTCACCGACATTCCCGCGGTCGACGTGCGCAACCAGTGCAGCGGATTCATTTATGGCCTATCGATCGCGGACGCGTGGATCCGTACGGGACAGTACCAGCGGATTCTGTTGGTCGGCGCCGAGGTACATTCGCGCGGGTTGGATAAGACGACGCGTGGCCGAGACACGGCGGTGCTGTTCGGCGACGGCGCCGGCGCGGCGGTACTGGCTCCTATCGAAGACGATGGGCGCGGCGTGCTCTCGACGCACATCTTCGCCGACGGTCGGTACGCGGAGAAACTGTGGGTCGACGGCCCGGGCCTGGCGCACGATCCGTACGTCAGCGTCGAGATGCTCGAGCAGGGTTTGCATCGCGCCGTGATGGAAGGGCGGGAGGTCTTCAAGTTTGCGTCCGTGAAGATGCCGGAGTCCGTCGCCATCGCGCTCAAGGCCAATCAGCTCACCCCTGCCGACGTCAAACTGCTCGTTCCTCACCAGGCCAACCTGCGCATCATCGAAATGGTGCAGAAGGCGGTGGGCCTGCGCGACGATCAGGTCTTCAACAATATCCAGAAGTACGGCAACACGACCGCCGCATCGATTCCGATCGCGCTGGATGAAGCGCTCGCGGAAGGGCGGCTCAAAGCAGGTGATCTGCTCGTGCTGACGGCGTTTGGCTCGGGATTCACCTGGGGAAGCGCCGCGATTCGCTGGTAGGGCCTGACTGTTGCACTTCGTTCAGCTCTCGGGCCGCGCCATCGGCAAGCGGTGTGCCGCGATGTTGATACGCAAAGCGCGCCAGCTCGACTTTCAAGCGCTCGATTTTTCCGACCTTGCGAT
>DASZNX010000389.1:0-6878 GCA_035551075.1 Gemmatimonadales bacterium
AAAACGACCGGCGACTCCATTTCGGTTTGGGAAACAGCGCGCTCGGTCGAGTGACCATCCGGTGGCCCTCCGGCCGAGAGCAGGTGCTGGACGGCCTGCAGGCGGACGAGCTGCACGTGATCACGGAGCCGCAATGACCGCCGTGCGCTCCCCCTCGGCTGCGGTGCGGGAGGGACCAGGAGTGAGGACAGCGCTCGACCCCAAGTACCTCATCGTCTTCCTCATCACCCTTGTGCTGGTTGCCGGCGAAGCGCGGTACGGTATCCTCGGCGGCTACAATCGCCTGGTGACGACACTCGGCGTGTGCCTCGTGACGGAAGCGTTGCTCTCGTGGTGGCTGCGAGGTCGCGTCGTGAATCTGGCGAGCGCGTACATCACAGGGATCAGCCTGGCGTTGCTGACCAAACCGCAGGCGAACATCCTTTGGCCGTTCGCGCTCGGCGCGTTTCTCGCGATTACCTCGAAGTACGTGCTCGTGTATCGCAACCGGCATCTCTGGAATCCCAGCAACTTCGCGATCGCCTATCTGGTGCTCGCGGCGTCGAGCAGTGTCGCGATTCTCAGCCACCAATGGGGTAACGATCTCCGGATCAACCTCGTCATCTGGGTGTTCGGGCTGATCATCGCGTCGCGCGCGCGAGTGTTGCATGTCACGCTCACCTATGTGGCCTGCTTCATCGTACTGGCGATCATTCGCAATCTGATCGTTGGCGGGCCGCTGCTGGCGGAGCTCGCGCCGATCACGGGGCCGATGTATCAGCTCTTTGTCTTCTTCATGGTGACCGATCCGCGGACCACGGTCAGCACCCGGCGCGGGCGGATGGTCGTGGTGGCGATCGTCGCGCTGCTCGAAAGCATCATCCGTATTTCCGGCGACTTCCAGCTGGCTTTGCTGCGCCCCTTCTATGTGTCGCCGCCCATTCTCGCGTTGGCTATCGTTGGGCCAATTGCCATGTGGTGGGATCTCAGACGAACGGCCGGCCGGACGGTCGGTCGGCCGGATCATCCGGCGCCAGCGGTGGTCGCCGCCGCTCTCGTCTTGCTGCTCATGCTGTGCCCGCGATCCGCGGTCGCCCAGACAACGGGCATCGTCGGCTCGTGGCATGGGTCGTCGACCTGCGTGGACAGAGTCCACTTTCCGACCTGCCACGATGAAGACGTCGTCTTCGATGTGACGGCACATCAGGGAACGGCGGACACCGTGACTATGCGGGCCGACAAGATCGTCAATGGCAAGCGGGAGTTCATGGGGGAGCTGACGTTTGTCCGCCTCGACAGCACATGGGTCAGCGAGGTCAACGGACCGAACGCCCACGCCCGGTTCATCTTCGTTGTGCACGCATCGGATATGACTGGGCGATTGGTCGATGTCCCGAGCGGACGATTGATCCGCCGCGAATCGCTCCGCCGAGCGTCCCGAGCCCCTTGAGGTTCCGAGAGACCTCGATCGTCGCGATCGCTGCCCTCGTGTTGGGGTGCAGCGGCGTCCGGAAGTCCCAGGGTGCGAAACTCGCGCGAGCTTACTGCGCCGCCTGTCACACGTTTCCCGAACCCGCGCTATTGGACAAGAAAACGTGGCAGACGGGTGTCCTGCCGGCGATGGCGCCTCGGCTCGGCGTGAGCTCGGGGTCGCTCCGTGGAGCGATCGCCCGCGATCCGCTGATGCCTGTCCTGACCCAACCCATCGCGAGCAACGATTGGGAGAAGATCGTTGCGTACTATCTCGCGACGGCACCTGACTCGTTGCCCTATCAAACGTTGCCCGCGGAGCCGCGCGTCGATCCACCATTCTTCACGGTGGGTCCGTTCGTGCCGCATCTCCAAAGCACGGCTATCGTGACGCTGCTCAAGGCCGACTCCGTGCACCAGCGGATCCTCATCGGTGAAGCGGGCACGAATCTACTCCGCATCTTCGACTGGAATCGTCGCCTGCTGTCCACGACGACATTGGGCAGCCCGCCGACGGACGCCATTGTCGAAGCCAAGCGTATCCTCGTACTCGAATCCGGCATCCTGGACCCCAACGACGAGCCGAAGGGCAGCTTGCAGGAGTTCACTGCCCTGGCAAACGGCTCGCTGAAGCCCGGCCGAGTGCTGATCGATTCATTGTACCGGCCCGTGTTTGTGCGACGGGTCGATTTTGACTCGGGCGGTCGCGCGGAGTTTCTCGTCTGCGAATTCGGCAACAACATCGGCAGGCTCGCGCTGTATCGCGACAACGGCGTGAGGTACGAACGTCACGTCCTGGAAGCGAGCCCGGGCGCTATCCGGTTCGAGATCCAGGATCTCACGGGCGACGGCAAGCCGGACATCGTGGCGCTCTTCGCGCAAGGCGATGAGCGCATCACGCTGTTCGTGAACGACGGCAGCGGAAACTTTACCGAACGGCGCGTGCTCGCGCGCTTCCCGCCGGTCTACGGCTCGATGCACTTCACGCTGGGCGACTTCAACGGCGACGGAAAGCCCGACATTTTGTACATCAACGGCGACAACTTCGACTATTCGCGCGTGCTCAAGCCGTACCATGGCATCCATATCCTCGAGAACGACGGCAACAACAACTTCGCCGAGCGGTACTTCTATCCTCTCTACGGCGCCGCGCAGGCGATCGCGGCTGATTTCGACAACGACGGGGACCTTGACATCCTGGCGGTGAGTAACTTCGCGGATATCAAGCGACACCCGGAGCGGGGAATTACGTATTTGGAAAACACCGGGCCGAAGTCCTACACGTTTCGACCGTATGTGTTTACGATCGCTGCCACAGACCAGTGGAACGTGATGGCCGCCGCCGACCTGAACCGCGATGGCCGGCTCGACGTCCTGATCGGCGCGATGTCGCTCGCGAACATCGCCGCCGGCCAGCGCCAATTCAGCGGGCAACGGCCGGAATTCGGGAAGGATCCGGTGCTCCTGTTCGAGAACCGTTTCCCGCTGAAGGAGCGATAGGTATGCCTCAGCCACCCAAGCCGCCGCCACCGCCTCCGCTGCCACCGAAGCCTCACCCGCCGGAGCCCTGGGAGCCGGCAAAGATTCCGCGCTCGCCCGAGCCGCCCAAGCCCCCGATCCCGAAGTTTTGACGTATTATCGTCGAACGACCGAGGACAGGGGGAGGGAGGGGGGACGCGTTCGCCATGGGATTCATTCCGGAGTGGGCCATCGGTGTTGGCTTCATCATCGTCGCCGTCTCGATCGCGCGCGCTCTCGCGGGAGGCGCGCGCGCGTTGAGATCGGCGGGATCGTCACGGCGGCCATCCGATGATGCGGAGGTGGCCGAGCTGCGCCAAACGGTCGAGTCGCTGCAACAACGATTGGCCGAGGTCGAGGAGCGGCTCGACTTCGCCGAACGATTGCTTGCGAAGCCTCCTCGTTAGCAGTTGGCCGCTGCATTGTGTCCAAAGTAAAAATCGGGATCATCGGCTCGCGGTTTCAGGCGGACTGCATTGCCGCCTCGGTGAAGGCCATGCCGGAGGAAAGCGAAGTCGTCGCCGTGGCGTCGCCGACCAAAGGACAAGCCGCGAGCTTTGCGCAGCGGCACGGGGTTCGGCACGTCTACACCGATTATCGGGAGCTCCTGCGCAATCCGGACATCGAGCTCGTCTCGGTGACCGCCCCCAATCGCCTGCACGCGCAAATCACCATCGACGCGGCCCGGGCCGGCAAACACGTCGTCTGTGAGAAGCCGCTGTGCATCACCCTCGAAGAAGCGGACATGATGATCGACGCCTGCCGCGCGGCGGGCGTGCTGTTGTTGTACGCGGAGGAGCTCTTCTTTGCTCCGAAGTACGTCAAGGCGAAGCAGATGGCGGATGAAGGGGCGTTCGGTCGCGTGCATCTCGTGAAGCAGGGCGAAAAGCATTCGGGGCCGCATTCAGATTGGTTCTGGGACGTCACTCAGTCGGGCGGCGGAGCGGTCATGGACCTCGGCTGCCACGGCATCGCATTCTGTTGGTGGTTCCTCGGAAAGTCGAAGATCAAGAGCGTCTACTCGCACATGTCCACGCAGGTTCACGGCGACCGGACGCAGGGCGAGGATGAGGCGATCACGATTCTCGAATTTGAGAACGGCGCCCTTGGCGTGGTCGAGAATAGCTGGAACCGGCCCGGCGGGATGGACGACTCTATCGAGGTGTTCGGGAACAAAGGTCAGACTTACGCCGACATGCTGATGGGCAACGCGCTGCCGACGTACTCCGAGGTGGGATTCGGCTATGCGGTCGAGAAGGCCGCGACGACCAAAGGCTGGAGCTATCCGGTGTTCGAGGAGCACTGGAATTACGGGTTCCCACAGGAGATGCGGCACTTTGCGCGCTGCGTGCGCGGCAAGGAAACCCCGATTTCCGATGGTGAGACGGGACGGGTGGTGCAGGAAGTGCTCTACGCCGCCTACGCGTCCGCGGGATGGGGGAAGAAAGTGCTGTTGCCGTTCCGGCCCGAGGGCGTGGCCAAGCCGATCGATCTCTGGAAGAACCCGAGATCATGAACCCACCGCGGAATGAAGGACGCTGGGCGGGACAGCTCGCGCTGGTACTCGTGGTGATCAGTGTGATCGTGTGGTACGTGCAGGCGCGGCGGGCTCCCGTGCAATTGCTCGAGCGGCGCGACTGCGAGAATGCCTATGCCGCCGCGCGAACCAGCGCCGACACGCTGGCCGTTGACGCCCGGCAGCCGCTCGGCGCCTCGCGACCCGATAGCCTCAGGATCACGTGCGGAACGCTGCGTCATACGGGCCGCTTATGACATCTCCGCTACGCTCTTCCGTTCCTCCCGGCCCTCGCGAGGAGCCCTCGGGCGATCCAACGCTGATCTGGTGGACCGGCGCGCTGATCCTCCTTGTCGTCAACTCACTCTGCGCGGTCGTCCTCGCCAACGCGCGCGAGCAAGGGAGGGGCACTGCATACGCGATCGGCGCGGCTCTGGGTGGGGCGTTGTTCTACGTGATCGTCTGCCTTGTGGTCTATGGCATCGCTCGTCTGATCGGACAGGTGCGCACGACGCGGGGGAGAGCGCGGCTGTATTGCTTCACGCTGGGCGCCCTCTTCTTGGGTAACGCGGCGGCTCTCGCCGGACGATTCGTCAATACCAAAGTCACCGCGGCAGAGCGGCGCGGCCTCGAGGTCACGAAGGATTCGATTCGCCACTCCGGTTTTGGCTTTGCCCTTCCGCTGCCGAGCGCCGATTACCTCCCCAGTCCGGAAATGCAGCGGCGGCTGGATAGCGCCTTTGCCGCCAATCCCAGCATGGTGGGCTGGGTGTTTCGAGACAGCGGGACGGGCCAGTCGATCGTCATCATGGTTGCCAAGATGCGTCGCGTGAATGAGGCAGGGTTCCGCGGATTTGTCGTCGGCGCCCGGCGCGGATTCAAGGTGTCGAAATTCCTGAGCGATACCGTCACCTGGCGTGGAGATGAAGGTGAATATCGGCTCGATGTGCAGCATCCATCGGGCGTGTACATCAGCATGCGCTGCCTGCCGGTCCGGCTGACCGTAGGTGCAGGAGGGGCGATCGTGTGCGTGCAGGCCACCACCGCCCGGCTGCATGAGCTGGAATCGGTCACCTCGGGCCTGACGCTCGCCCACAAATAGCATGGCTTCGACCACGTCCGCGCCGTCCGCCACGTCGATGACGCGCCGTTTCGGGCTGCTGCACGCCACGGCGCTCAACATGACGAACATGATCGGCATCGGGCCGTTCATCACCATCCCGCTGCTCATGACCGCGCTCGGTGGACCGCAGGCGATGCTCGGCTGGCTCGTCGCCCTGGTGATCGTCGTGTGCGACGGCATGGTGTGGAGCGAGCTCGGCGCCGCGCTGCCGGCGTCGGGCGGATCGTTCGGATATTTGCGCCGGGGGTACGGTCCCGCCACGTTCGGCCGGCTGATGGGATTCCTGTTCGTCTGGCAGTTCGTCGTAAGCGGGCCGCTCGAGATTGCGTCCGGCTACATTGGCTTCTGGCAGTACCTCGAGTACATCTGGAAGGGAATGACGAAGTCGCAGACACTGCTCGTGGTCACGGCGGTGGGCCTCCTCAACATCGCGCTGCTGTTCCGGCGGATCAAATCGATTGCGACGATTACGGTGACGCTCTGGATCGGCACGGTCCTCACCGTCATCGTCGTCGTGGTGACCGGTGCGCTGCACTTCGATCCCAAGGTGGCGTTCGACTTTCCACCGCATGCGTTCAAGCTCTCGCGAGAATTCTTGCTGGGGTTGGGAGCCGCGTCGGCCATTGGCGTCTATGACTACATGGGCTATTACGACGTATGCTTCATCGGCGATGAAGTGGAGAATCCGGGTCGCGTGATCCCGCGCTCGATCCTGTTGAGCACGGTAGCGGTCGCGTTGATCTACATCGCGATCAACTTTTCGATCATCGGCACCGTCCCATGGCGCGATTTCGTGCCGGCGGAGACGCATCCGCACGCCATGTTCGTGGTGTCCACCTTTATGGAGCGCATGTACGGGCCCGGAATCGCCACGATCGTCACGGCGATGATTCTCTGGACTGCGTTCGGTTCGGTATTCGCGCTGCTGCTCGGCTATTCTCGGGTGCCGTACGCGGCAGCGAAGGACGGATACTTCTTCAAGGTTTTCGCGCGGCTTCATCCCACCGGTGGCTTTCCCTACGTCTCCCTTCTCGTGCTCGGGATTCTGGCGATCCTCGGCGGCTTCTTCCCACTGGACGTCGTCATCGAGACGCTCGTCGCGATCCGCATCCTCGTGCAGTTCATCGGACAGATCGGTGCGGTGACGCTGCTGCGCCGCCGGGCTCCCGAGCTGCTCCGGCCATACCGTATGTGGCTGTATCCGCTGCCGAGTTTGGTTGCGTTGCTGGGGTGGGTGTTCATCTTTGTCGCCACGAAACCTGTACCCAAGGC
>DASZNX010000390.1:0-5497 GCA_035551075.1 Gemmatimonadales bacterium
CAAGGTTCTCCGCAATGAAATACAGAATCTGCGCGCGCGTGTGACCATTGCCCCGGCCCCATCCGGCCGCGGCATGCGCCGCTTCGACGGCATTGCGAATGTCCTTTCGGTTGCCTTCCGCGACCTCACCCAGCACGCGACTATCGGCGCCAAGGATCTTGCGACTGTAGCCTTGATCGGGACGGACTTGTTTGCCGCCGATAAACAACTTGTATGTGCGATCGATCGGTGGAAGAACCGGATGCGGAATGCGGATTGCGGGTTGCGGAATTGATGCGTCCGGCTGCTCGGCCCCCCTCCCCGACACCGCATTCCGCATTCCGAATTCCGCATTCCGCATTTCCCAGTCCGGCTTCAAATACTCATACATCCCCTCGCGCCCACCCTCACGCCCAAATCCCGACTCCCGATACCCACCGAATCCAGAAGCGGCATCGAAAAGATTGGTGGAGTTTATCCAGACAACTCCTGCTTTCAGTTTCGGCGCGACATCGAGGGCAAGGTTGATGTTCTCGGTCCACACGCTCGCGGCGAGACCGTACGGCGTGTTGTTCGCTAACTCGACCGCCTCGGTGGGCGTGCGGAACGTCATGCTGACGAGCACGGGCCCGAAGATCTCGACCTGCGCGATGGTCGCCGCGGGTGATACGTCGGTGAACAGCGTGGGCGGATAGAAGTAGCCTTCGGTTGGGCACGCCCACGACGGTTGCCACATCTTCGCCCCTTCGTCGACGCCCTTTTCCACCAGGCTGCGGATGCGCTCGAGCTGGACCGGCGCGACAATGGCGCCCATGTCGACCGCTTTGTCGAGCGGCGACCCGACGCGCAGACGTTCCATCCGCGCGCGCAACTTTTGCGTCAGCCGATCCGCGATTCCTTCCTGGACGAGCAATCGCGAGCCGGCGCAGCAGACCTGGCCCTGATTGAACCAGATCGCGTCAACCACGCCTTCGACGACGCTGTCGAGATCGGCGTCCTCGAAGACGAGGAATGGGCTCTTCCCGCCGAGCTCGAGCGTCAGCTTCTTGCCCGTGCCGGCGGTCGCTTTGCGAATGATGCGGCCGACTTCGGTCGAGCCGGTGAACGCGATCTTCTGTACGTCGGGATGCTCGACCAGGAATTTCCCGGTCGTGCCATCCCCGGTGACGACGTTGAACACACCGGGCGGCAGCGCAGCGGCCTCGGCGATTTCCGCAAAGCACAAGGCCGTGAGTGGTGTGAATTCGGCGGGCTTCAGGATCACGGTGTTTCCGGCCGCGAGCGCGGGCGCGACTTTCCACGCGACCATCAGCAGCGGGAAGTTCCAGGGGATGATCTGACCCACGACGCCTACCGGAACGTATCCGGGGAATTCGGTATCACGAAGCTGCGCCCAGCCGGCGTGGTGATAGAAGTGCCGGGCGACGAGCGGAATGTCGAGATCGCGGGTTTCGCGGATCGGTTTGCCGTTATCAAGGCTCTCGAGCACCGCGAGCAGTCGTGAATGACGCTGGACTTCGCGCGCGAGCGCGTACAGGTAGCGCGCGCGCGCATGCGCGGGAAGGGCGGCCCACTCGGGCGCGGCGGTTTTTGCGGCCACGACCGCCGCATCGATGTCCGCCTTGCTGCCCTGGGCAACGCGCGCGAGCACCGCCTTCGTGGCCGGGTTGATGGTCTCGAAGTATTCACCATCGCTGGGCGCCGCCCACTTGCCGTTGATGAAATGTCCGAACCGGCCGTTGTCATGCTGCTTGATCCACTCGAGCGCGGGCGCGGCACTCTCCGGCGCCGGGCCGTACTCCATCGTCTCGAAGATCTTGGCGACGGTCGTCATCACACCATCGGGTGGCGGTGCGCGGCGGCATACCGGCCGGTCACGAAGTGCTCGAGCTGGCGCTCGATATCGGTCAACAGGGAGCTGGCACCCAAACGGAACAGCGCCGGTTTGAGCCAGCGATCGCCGAGCTCTTCCTTCATAAGGATCATCCAGTCGAGCGCCTGCTTGGCCGAGCGAATCCCACCCGCCGGCTTGAACCCGACAGCGACCTGCGTGCGCAGCTCGTATTCGCGGATCATCCGCGCCATCACGAGGCCGACCGGCAGCACCGCATTGACCGGCTCCTTCCCGGTCGACGTCTTGATGAAGTCGGCGCCGGCCATCATCGCGACCATGCTCGCGCGCGCCACGTTCGTCAGCGTCGCCAGCTCGCCGGTGCCGAGAATCGCCTTCATGTGCGCGCGGCCGCACGCGTCACGGAATGCACGGACCTCGGCGTAGAGGGCGGGCCAATCGCCGGTCAGGACGTGCGCGCGCGTGATCACGATGTCGATTTCCTGCGCGCCCGCCGCCACCGACGCCTGGACCTCTTCGAGGCGCTGCGCGAACGGGTTGAGCCCGGCCGGAAATCCGGTCGACACCGCGGCGACCGGGATCCCGGAGCCTTCGAGCGCCGCGACCGCGGTCGGGACGAGCGCGTGATACACGCACACCGCTCCGACTGTGATATCCAGGTGGCCAACTCCCAAGGCATCGACGAGGTCAGGTCGCAGCGGCTTTCGAGCCTTGGCGCATAGACGCAGGACATTCCCCGGGGTGTCGTCGCCCTGCAGAGTCGTGAGATCCATGCAGGTGATGGCCCGCAGCAGCCACGCCGCCTGCCATTCCTTCTTGACCGTCCGACGCGTCGGGATCGTGGCGGCGCGACGCTCCACGGCGCTGCGATTCACCCGGAGCGCGCGAATGACGTCGAGATCGAGGGGCATCCCCGGATTGCGGTCGGCGGGTTTGGGCATGGGGACGGCGGACGCAACCGCTCGCAAGCGGGACGAGGTGACCTTCATGATGGCGGGACTATGCGAATCGCGCCCGGAAATGTCAACGCAAGCCGGCGCCTCGGCGGCACGACGCAACGGCGGCGGGCTGCTGCGCGCGCGAGCACTGCGCTTCGCGCTCAGAGCTCCCCGCGAGAAGCGTCGCAATCTCCTCACCCAGGGCCTGATAACAGGTCGGACCACCAGAGCTATTCGCGACGACGCCACAGAAGGCAAACGCCGCGTCCGTTGTCGCGGTCCAATCGACCAGCGCCTTGGCCGCGCCGAAATAGCACGCCGGCCGATCCGGATCGCGCGCTTTGTTGCACAGGTCGGCCGTCTTCTGCGGATCGCGGGCGGTATATGACGTCGCGTCGCGGCCGAGGCTCTGGAAGCAGACGGCGCGATTCGGACCGGGGGCGCGCTCGCACGACTTGGCCGCGTCGCCGATGTTGCCGTGATTCAGGTTCAGCATCACGGACGTCTGCATCTGGTAACAGGCATGCAAGTAGCGCTCGGCCATGATCGAGCACGGATACAGCGGATCGGCGGGATCGATCGCCTTGAACGGGTTTTCGGGCGCGTGATGCATGCCGTGCATCGCGAGCATGGTGGCGGGATGATGGGGAGACGTCGCGTTGATCACGTTCTCCATGAATGCGCCACCGTAGCAGGATTCCCGATCCCAGCCGTCGACGAGCAGGTCGCAATCGTTCAGGGCGCGCGGCAAATCATGGCCGTAGAACATCGTGAGACCATGCCCCATGCCGTGCACGCACTGGAACAGGACCCAGCGGCTGGCGGTCGGACTCTTGAACGGCTGGCACAGCGCTTCGACTTCCGGTTGCGTGACGTGCTCGCGCGACTCGAAGTACGCCTGAATCACGCCGTGCCGACAACCGGAGGAGTAGCCGTCGCCGCAGGCGGCGAACGTGCCGGCGATATCGGGCGAGCGGCCATAGGCTTCGATCCCGATCCCGTGCGCGAACTCGTGCGCATGCTCGGCGACGTCGGGATCGACATGCGCGAGGGTGTCGAGCATCGCGACCGCATTCGCCACGCCATGCTCCACGAGATGAGACGAGAGCAGCTTGCTGTAGCAGGTCGTGCGCGCATCCCCGCCCACTTTGCGACACTCGACGCCCGGCCCGCCGGCGACTCTCGGCCGCGCGATCATCTTGGTCACGCCGAATCCGGCGGCCGCGGCAGCCAGAATGGCGACCGCGGAGAGCGCCACGACGACTGAACGGTTGATCGCACCCTGTTGTGATGAGCGCATGTTCATAGAACTCTAATTGCCTTGCGGCACCGGTTCCAGCTTTCTAAGCTTGGTCCGTGCCCCCCCCCACCCCGATTGCGCGCGTCCTCGTCGTTGCCGATGCCCATCTCGGCCAGGTTCCCGTGAGCGTGCGCGCCGCGTTTCACGCCTTCCTCGAGGAAGTTCCCCAGGTTGGCGATCATCTCGTGGTGACCGGTGACCTGTTTGATTTCTGGTTCGAATATCAGAGCGTCATCCCTCGCAAACACTTTGCCACGGTCGCCAAACTGCAGGAAGTGCGCGCCCGGGGCATCCCGATCACGTTCGTGGGCGGTAATCACGACCGCTGGGGCGGCACGTTCTTCAATCACGATCTCGGCATCGAGTTCTTCGGTGGTGAAGCGGCGCTCGATCTCGCCGGTCGACGCACCTTTATCGCGCATGGCGACGGATTGACCGAACAACACTGGAGCGGCACCCTGATGCACCGTTTCACGCGGCATCCGCTCACGGTCGCCGTATTCCGCGTGTTGCACCCCACGATCGGATTCTGGATCGCCGATCTGTTCTCCCGCCATCTCGCCGACAGCACCAAGGATCGGGCGGTCCTCGACCGTGCCTCCGCCGCGCAGCGCCGTTGGGCGGCCGACTTCCTCGCCAACCATCCGGACGTCAGTCTCGTCATCATGGCCCATACGCATCGCCCGATCGTCGATCGGTTCCCGGACGGGCGGACCTTCCTGAATCCGGGCGCGTTTCTCGACGGCGGCCGTTACGCCGAGATCACGACGAATGGCGTCGAGCTGAAGCAGTTCACAACGGGACAACTTCGACCCGCTTGAGCTTCTCGCCGAGGAACAGCGCGCCGACCTTGCGAAAGTGTGGCTCGTCGTCGGATACCACGAAGTGATGGTCGTGCCTCCCACCGTTCGCGAGTAGACCGCGCTGCTCGAGCTCGGTGGCCACCACCTTCGCCGTCTCTTCCGCGGAGTCGACCAGCTTGACCTCGGCGCCCATCACGCGGGCTAGCAGCGCTTTCAGCAGCGGGTAGTGCGTGCAGCCCAACACCAGCGTGTCCACCCCTGCGCGCTGCAGCGGCTCCAGATAACCCTCCGCCAGACCGAGCACCTGTCGGCCGCTCGTGATGCCGCGCTCGACGAAGTCGACGAACCGCGGGCAGGCGACGCTGGTGAGCGTGATGCCGGGCGCGGCGGCGAACGCGTCCTCGTAGGCGCCGCTGGTGATGGTCGCCTGGGTGCCGATGACGCCGATCCGGCCGTTGCGGGTGGCCGCCGCGGCCCGGCGGACCGCCGGACGGATCACCTCCACCACCGGTACCGGGTACCGTTCGCGGGCGTCGGACAGGCACGCGGCCGAGGCGCTGTTGCACGCGATCACGAGCATCTTGACGCCCTGGTCGACGAGCTGGTCGAGGCACTCCAAGGCGTA
>DASZNX010000391.1:0-6449 GCA_035551075.1 Gemmatimonadales bacterium
CGCTGCTGGTGCGGGCGAACTATATCCGTATGGAGTTTACGCTGGACGCCGGGGATCTTGCCACGCGCGAGCAGGCGGAGGCCGTCGCCGCGCGCGTCGCTGGTTCCGAGGCGTCGCCTGAATGCGTTGCGTTGGCGAATATGGCTCTGGGACAGATCGCCATTTCACGCGGCGAACCCGCGCTCGCCCTGGAGCGACTCGCGGCAGCCGCTCCGGTTCTCGAATCGCTTGGCCTATTGATGGAGCTCCGCCGCGCGCTGGCCACGATGGGCATTTCGTACCGCGGTCTCGGGCGGTTCGCGGACGCTGCCCGCACCTTCCGCGAGTGCGTGAACGTCGCCGAGCGCTGCGGCCATCTCGGCTCCATCGCCCACAGCTACGGCCTCCTCGGCAACGTATACCAGGACCTCGCGTTCTTCGACGCGGCCACCGAAACGTATCGTCACGTCGTAGCATCGCTCGAAGTTCTCGACTCAGCGCGAGCGTTCGCCGAGGCGTATTCCAACGTCACGCGATTCGCACTAATGCTTGGCAATCGGCGCGAGGCCGAGATCGCCCTGACACGGTGCGAGGACGGCGCCCGCCGCTCGACGCTGTGGCGCCACCAGGTGACTGCGCTCATGGCGCGCGCCGATGTCCAGCTTGGCCACGGCCGACCGGATCTCGCGTGGCCTTATGTGGAACAGGCAGCCGCCATCGTAGGGGACCGCGCCCATCTCCTGCCGGATGCTGGGACGTTTGTGCGACTGCAGCACCATTACCACTGGGCGACGCGCGGTTTCGATGCACTGCGCTCGCAGGGCCACACGATTCAGGCGTTGTTCGACTCAGTCGTCGAGGTCCTCGAGGTCCGGTTATTCGACGAAGCCGTCGCGCAGATCCATGGCGCGCGAACGGACTCTCCGGCGCTGGACGAGGCAGTGAGCACGGGCCTGCTCGGGCCGCTTGCCCGGCTTCTGGCGACTGGCGTGCATCATCCGGGCGTTCCACCGCGGGCTCCAGGCGAATCTGCGGCGCAACTCATCGCCCGGGCGTTTCCCCATCCGCAACGGACCGCGACGGCGCAGGCGTTGGGTTTGGTCGGGTGAGAACGCGGCTCACCGCCTCGTTTCCAGCCCTGCGGCACCGCGACTTCACGCTTCTCTGGATCGGCCAATTGCTGTCCTTCTCAGGGTCGCGGATGCAGACGGCCGCGATCCTCTGGCACGTCTCGCTCCTCGCCGCGCCCGACCGCAAGGCAATCGCGCTGGGATTCGTCGGCGCGGCGCAAGTGCTCCCGATCATCGGGTTCGCGATGTTGAGCGGCGTCGTCGCCGATGCGCTCGATCGGCGCAAAGTCATGCTGGTCACGCAGACAGCCATGGCGCTGCTCGCCGCAACGCTCGCCGCGCTGACGTTCCGCGGTCTGCGCACCGTCTGGCCGATTTATTTGCTCGCGGCCCTTTCTTCCGCCGCCTCCTCGTTTGACGGGCCGGCACGGCAGGCGCTCATTCCGAATCTCGTGCCGCGCGAGGATCTCCCCAGCGCCATCGGGCTCAACACGCTGATGTTCCAGATCGCGTCCGTCGCGGGTCCTTCGCTCGCGGGCCTCGTAATCGCCACCGCGGGACTCGCCTGGGTGTATGCTGTCAACGCCGTGTCCTTCCTGATGGTGATCGTCGCGCTCCTGCTGATGCATCCACGGCCCGGGAGTGCTGCTCCGAGTCGGATCACGTGGGCGGCCGCGCGGGAGGGCCTGCGCTTCGTGTTCGCGCACCCCCTCGTGCGCTCGACGATGTTGCTCGACTTCATCGCCACCTTCTTCGCGTCGGCCACGGCGTTGCTTCCCATCTTCGCGCAGGACATTCTGCACGTCGGCGCGCGGGGATATGGCTGGCTCTACGCGGCGCCGTCGATCGGCGCCGTGCTCGTCGGATTTGTGACCGCCCATTCGATCGATCGCATCGATCGCCGCGGCATCACGCTGCTCTGGTCGGTGGCTGTCTACGGCGCTGCGACAGTCGTGTTCGGACTCTCCCGCAGCTTCTGGCTCACGCTCTTCTGCCTCGCGTGCGTCGGTGCCGCCGATACGGTGAGCACGGTGATTCGCAACATCATCCGACAGCTCGAGACCCCCGACGAACTGCGCGGGCGGATGACCGGCGTCAACATGATCTTCTTCATGGGCGGCCCCCAGCTCGGTGAGTTGGAAGCGGGCGTCGTCGCCCAGCTCTTTGGCGCGACGCTGTCGGTGGTGAGCGGCGGCATCGGGTGCCTCCTCGCCACGGCCATCGTGGCGCGGCGGGAAGAACAGCTGAGGCGCTACCGGCGCTGAAGATGCGTGCAGCGTTCCCCAAGGTGTAATGACCGCGTGGTCAGCGCCCGAGAGCTTTGCCCCATGAAATCACGCCCCCCACGCCCCGCTCTCCCGCTCACTTTCGGCCTGCTCCTCTTCGCACCGCATCTCGCGCGCGCCGCGCAAAATCCTCCACCGCCGGTCCAGGTGGATCCCGTTGCGGCGACCTCGCCGGGTCTCGAGCCCGAGATCGACGCGGATGGCACGTCGCGCAACACCGGCCGGACTGTGACACCCATGGTCGCGCCAATCCCGTTCAAGAACACACAGCTTGGCTGGGGCCTCATGGCGATGGGGGGACTCATCCATCGGTTTGACCGTGATACCACGATCAAGCCGTCCACGGGGATGCTCGGTGGATTTTATACCGAGAACGGAAGTTGGGGCGTGATGGCGCTGGAGAACGCGCGGCTGGCGGCCGACCGCTGGCGTCTGCGATTGCTGCTGGCCCATCCGGAAGTGCGCTACGACTTCTATGGCATAGGCCAGGATGCGGGAGATGCCGGCAGGTCCATCGGCATTCAGCAGAACATGACCATGATCACCGCCGCCGCGCTCCGGCGCGTGGCCCATGGCGTGTATCTCGGCGTCACCGCGCTGAGCATGCACTCGACCATCGCCCTGCGCGACACCGCGAGCCTCGGGGCGCTGCCCCAGCTCGCCGACACGGCAGCGATGGATCTGTTTGCCGCCGGAGTTCAAGCCGAGGCCGATACGCGCAATGACGACTACTGGCCGGTTCGCGGCACGCTCGCCCGGCTCAGGGCGTTCTTCTTTCTCGACGCGCTGGGGGGCACGCGCACGTTTCAGCGCTACGTGCTCTCCTGGTCCTGGTACGCGCCGGTGCGCGGCGAGCAGCTCGTGGCCGCCACCAACCTGAACGTTTGCGCCGCCAATGGAGGGACGCCCTTCTGGGCTGTCTGCTCGATTGGCTTCGGGCGCGGCGGCTTGCGCGGATACACGCAGGGTCGGTACCGCGACTCGGTGATGACCACCGTGCAGGCCGAGCTGCGGTATCACACGACAGGGCGGCTCGGAGCGACTGCCTTCGCCGGGTTTGGTCAGGTGGCCCCCACCGCGAGCGATATCGTGAATGCCGAGGCATTGCTGGCCGGAGGGTTCGGCCTGCGTTACCAGCTCACGCAGAAGTACCCGATGCACCTGCGTCTCGACTTCGCGTGGGGACGCGACGGACCGTTGTTCTATTTCGGCGTCGGCGAGCTGTTCTGATGAAAGGGGAGTGAAGGGAGAGGCGATCACGGCAGCAGCACCGCGATCCTTGCCTCTACCTTAATCCGCACCGCGCCGGTTTGGGGCCGTCGCTCATCCGGCCAAGGCGCATCGTCAACGTATCCATCGTCGCGCGCGGGCCAAGAGCGAATGTGAATGCGCCGCGCGCGATGAGTGGCAATCGGGCACAGCGCCTGTTTGCCTGCCGCTCGCGCCGCGAAATAGGCGGCGACCGCTGATCGGTCTCGTTCCGTGATCAAGAGGAGATCCAACCACTCGTCCGTTGGATCGGCATCGCGCGCAAGTTCGAGTCGCGGCCCAATGGCGCCGATATTCAACACGTGTGCGGCGAGATACTCCCCGCTCAAATCTTCGCCATCGGCTCGCACATCCATCGCCCGCGGTGACGCTGCCAGAAACGCACGGCGCAGGTACGCGATCGCCGCATGCTGTCTCGGGATAACGGCGTTCAGCAGTGACGCAAACGGCCCAATACCTGCCGATTCGACAAACGGGGCTTTTCCCCACGGACCCCGGGCTACACCCAGCGCGAGCCTGGTCTGTCGGTCAGAGTCGAGACCGCGAACGATATCGTCCAGAGTGGTGGGTAGTCCCAGCGCCCGGGCGATGTTGTTTGACTTTCCCGCGGGTATAACGACTAGCGGAGGCGCCGAGCCATCGCGTTTGGCAAGCGCGGCCGCGATCTGGGCGACCGTGCCGTCTCCGCCGACAACGACCACGACACGCTTGGTGCGATTGAGCTTGCGTTTCCAGCCAGGCTTCCGAATGGAGCGATAGCGAACGTCATGACCGGCCCGTTCAAGCGCGCGAATGAGGACAGCCTTCGGCAGCCGGCCGCTCCCGGAAGCATGGGGATTATTCAGGACGAGAACGCGCATGTGCCCAAGAGGTCAAAGATGCGACTGCTGCTGGTCAACGATGATGGCGTCTATAGTCCGGGACTCTTGGCACTCGCGAAGGTCGCTCGCCGCTTCGGCGAGGTGCGCGTTGTCGCGCCCGACGTTGAGCAGTCGTCGATGGGCCAGGCGATCACTTATACCCGTCCTCTGACAATCAAGCGCACGCCACTTGGCGACCTTGACGCCTGGCGCGTCAACGGCACTCCGGCTGACTGCGCCGCGCTGGGCCTCAATGCATGGAGCGACGTCACCGCCGTGCTCTCAGGCATCAATCTCGGCCTGAACCTCGGCAATTCCGCGTGGCACTCGGGCACGCTGGCCGCGGCCCGGCAGGCGGTGCTACTTGGCTGTCGCGGTGTGGCGTTGAGCAGCGCCGTCGGTGAGGCCGAGCCCGACTTTGCCGTTCTCGAGCCCTATTTGGAGCGCGCCCTCCAGCTGCTGCTGGCGCCGAACGCGCCGCAGCTCGTGAACGTCAACTTCCCGCTCGAGCCCGAGGGTTTGTACTGGACTCACCTGTCGATTCGCCATTACGACGGCCAAGTCGTCCCCGGCAAGGATCCGCAAGGGCGCGCGCACTATTGGCTCACCATTCGCCCGATTGAAGATGTGGAGCCGGAGAGCGACCGCTGGGCCGTACGTCACCAGTTCGTGTCGCTCACCCCGCTGCGGTTGGACCTCACGGATGAGGACGCGTTGCGAAGGCTGAAGCGGGAGCCGTTGGACTAATCGTAGGATACTGCGACGCTAGGGTGAGGCGACGCTAGGGTACTGTCGGATAAAGCGACGCTAGGTTACTGCGACGCTAGGAAAAGGCGACGCTAGGGGAAGGCGATGCTGTAAGCTGCAAGCTTGCAGCCTCGCCTTATCCTAGCGTCGCCGTGTCCTAGCGTCGCTTTGCCCTAGCGTCGCAGTATCCAACGACGCACGAAGCTGCTCTTGCGCTCGATATACGCCGCGCGATCGTGCGGAAACCGCTCGGCGAGTGCGCGCTTCAGCGCGTCATACTCCTGTCTGGCTCGGGCGTCGGTACGCAGGTAGTCCCGGAACCCGACATACTGTCGCCACAACGCGCTGTCTCGCGCAACGAGATGAATGTGATAGGCGCGCGGCTGGCCGCGACGGAAGAACTGATGATCGGGAATGCCGGCATCGCCGCGATGTTCGTACCCGGCGCGCTCGAGCGCGCGGACGAATTCGAGCGGCGAGGCAGTCTGCGGATGTCCCGCGAGGATGTCGAGCACCGGTTTGGCGCACAGGCCGGGCACGGCCGTGCTGCCCACATGCTCGAACCCAAGAGTCGGAGCGAACGGCTGGATGCGCGCGACCTCGGCGGCATACAGTGCTGGCCATTGCGGGTCGTATTCGACCACGCGCACCGTTCCGGACTCGAGGCCCAGTGGGCTCATCTCTCTCCTAGCGTCGCTTTGCCCTAGCGTCGCGGTAGCCTAGCGTCGCAGTATTGGGTCCACCATGAAAAATATCACGATCACCTTCGCTCTCTTCACCGCCGCCGCACGCCCGCTCGCCGCCCAGGACACCACGCAGACCCCGCCACAACCTGATCCCGTCGCACGCCTCGTCGCGCGGCTCGATCTCGAGCACTACAAGGCGACGATCAAGGGCCTCACGCAATTCGGCGACCGCCGCCAGGGCACGGCCCGAAACCGCGCCGCCGTCGATTGGATCGAGCAGCAGCTCAAGAGTTACGGCTGCAGCGACGTCGCGCGGCTCACCTATCGATATCCGCCCGCAGAGACGGAGCCGCGGCCGCCGCGGGATACGACCCACGCGGCGGGTGGAGGCCGCTATCGCGGCATTCGGGCACACACGGGCGTCAACAACGACTCCCTGCGCCAGCCCGATGCCAGGCTCCGCGCTCTCGATGCCGAGCCGAGCGCGCCGGGAGAGCGACAGGAGGTGTATTGCACAAAGATCGGGACGACGCATCCGGACGAGATGTACAT
>DASZNX010000392.1:0-7234 GCA_035551075.1 Gemmatimonadales bacterium
CTACACGCTCCGCCAGTTCCGCCACTTCGCGGCGCAATTGCTCCACGTTTTCGAGCAGTTCGGAGCTGTCGTCTCCCCCGCCGCCGCGCGGGGTCGGTCCGTGCCGCAGGCGGTCGGCGAGCGCCTGACCCACCGGAGAGCGCGCGAGCAGCAGGGAAAACACGCCGAGCATCCCGATTATCGGAATGAACACGCCGATCATACCGGGATTCATGGCGTCAGCCGCCCTCCTTCGTTCTTCTTCGCGAGTAGCCGCTCGGCAAAGTCCATCCGCTCGGCCAGCTCGGCGACTTCCTGGCGGACCGCGTGCAGTTCACCGAGGATCTCTTCGCGAACGTCGTCATCGAGCGCGGGCTTGCGATGCTCGCCGGCGATTCGTTTGGCGATGGCCGCGCCAATGGGGCGAAGTACCCAGAACGCACCGCCGAAAAACATGAACGCGGCGACGGCTTCGGGACCATTCACGTCTGGCTTTTCTTCGCGAGCAAGCGCTCGGTGAAGTCGACTCGTTCGCTCAGCTCCGCGATCTCGCGGCGCACTTGCTGAACTTCTTGCAACACTTCCTCGCGCAGACCCTGCAGCTCCTCGCGCGCACCCGCATCGGAGCGGCCACGAATCCGTTCAGAGAAGGCACGCACCACGGGGAACAACAGGACGAACGCCCCGATGATCGTGATCGCGGAGAGAAAGGCCACGCCCTCTGGAGGCATCAGCGTCCTCCAGGCGGAGCCAGCCGCTCGGCTTCGCGCTGCTTGGCAATGAGCCGCTCCAGAAAGTCGACCCGCTCGCCCAGCTCGTTGACCTGCTGACCGACGGCGCGCAGCTCCTCGACTTCACGCCGTAAGTCCTGCACCTCTTCGATGGTCGCGTCGTCGGCCTCGCTCGCGCCCTTTTTCCCAAGGATGCGCGCCGCGATCGCCTTCCCGATCGGCGTGATCGAGAAGAGAATCGCGCCGCCGCCCCCAAAAATCAGGATGACCGCCGCGAGACCGATGACCTCATCGCCCATATGTCGTCCCCGGGTTCCAACCTACCGTCTAGTCCCCCGCCTGCAACACTTTCCGCAGAAACTGCCCTGTGTGAGATGCGCTCGAGCGGGCCACCTTCTCCGGCGGACCCTCCGCCACGATGCGTCCACCCAGCTCCCCACCCTCAGGGCCGAGGTCGATTACCCAGTCAGCCGTTTTGACCACGTCCAGATTGTGCTCGATGACGACGACGGTGTTGCCCTTGTCCACCAGACGGTGCAGCACCTCGAGCAGCAGTCGCACGTCCTCGAAATGCAGACCGGTCGTCGGCTCATCGAGGATATAAAGCGTACGACCGGTATCGCGTTTGGCGAGCTCGGTCGCAAGTTTGACGCGCTGGGCTTCGCCGCCCGAAAGGGTCGTCGCCGACTGTCCGAGATGGATGTATCCCAGACCTACGTCGTTGAGCAACTCCAGTTTCGCCCGGATGCGCGGCTGGTGCTCGAAGAAATCGAGGGCATCGGCCACCGTCAGATCCAGCACGTCCGCGATCGACTTTCCTTTATAGCGTACCTCGAGCGTCTCCCGGTTGTAGCGCCGGCCCTTGCAGACCTCGCAGGGGACGTACACGTCGGGCAGGAAGTGCATCTCGACCTTCACCAGGCCGTCTCCCTGACACGCCTCGCAGCGGCCGCCCTTCACGTTGAAGGAGAAGCGGCCCGGTCCATAGCCGCGCAGCTTCGACTCGGGCAGATAGGTGAAGAGCTCGCGAATCGGCGTGAACAACCCCGTGTAGGTCGCCGGGTTCGAGCGCGGCGTGCGACCGATCGGACTCTGATCGATGTCGATCACCTTATCGATGTGATCGAGGCCTTCGATCCGCTCGTGCGCGCCGGGCACCACTTTGGCGCGATAGAAGTGGCGCGCCAGGGCCTGATAGAGGATGTCGGTCACGAGCGTCGATTTGCCCGATCCCGACACGCCCGTCACCGCGACGAACAGCCCGAGCGGAATCTCGACGGTCAGGTTCTTCAGGTTATGGTGCCGCGCGCCGACGACCCGCAGCACGCGGTCGGCATCCGCGATGCGGCGGCGGGGCGGCAGAGGAATGCGCAGCTCACCGCGCAGATATCGCGCCGTGAGCGACTCGCGGTGGCGCAGCACCTCGTCGAGCGATCCGGCTGCCACCACCTCGCCACCATGCCGGCCGGCGCGTGGGCCGAGATCAACGACGTAGTCGGCCGAGCGGATGGTCTCTTCATCGTGCTCCACGACGAGCACGGTGTTGCCCAGGTCGCGCAGCTCCTTCAAGGTTGCGAGCAGACGCGCGTTGTCGCGCTGGTGCAGCCCGATGGACGGCTCGTCGAGGATGTACAGCACGCCCACCAGCCGGCTACCGATCTGTGTCGCGAGCCGAATCCGCTGCGCCTCGCCACCCGAGAGCGTGGCCGCCGAACGGTTCAGGGTGAGATAGTCGAGTCCCACATCATCGAGAAACCGCAGCCGGTCGGTGACTTCCTTGAGAATTGGCTGGGCAATCTCGCGGTCGAGGCCGGCGCGGCCATTCTGTCGCAGGGGAAGCCCCGAGAAGAACTCGAGTGCCTCGCGCACGGGCAGCGCGACGACATCACCGATGCTCTTTCCCGCGACGAGCACGGACAGGCTCTCCGGCTTGAGCCGGCGGCCGCCGCACGTCGGACACGGCTGCTCCACCATGTATTGCTCGAGCTGCTCGCGGACTGCGTCGGACGACGTCTCGCGGTAGCGCTTCTCGACGTGGTCGAGCACGCCTTTCCATCCGGATTCGTACGAGCCGTGCCAGCGTTCACTGTCGTATTGATAGGTGATCGTTTTTCCGGGCGCACCGCGGAGCAGAATCTTCTGCACGGCCGGCGAAAGATCGCGCCACGGCGTGTTGAGATCGAACTTGTACGCGCGCGCCAGCGCCGGAAGCACGACCTTGCGCAAGTAGCCGCTCGGCTCACCCCACGGCAGCACGACGCCTTCGAGAATCGACAGACCGTGATCGCCGAGGACGAGATCCTCGTTGACTTCGCGCCGCGTGCCGAGTCCCGAACAGTCGGGGCACGCGCCATAGGGCGAATTGAAGGAGAATTGCCGCGGCTCGAGCTCCGGGAGCGACAAGCCGCACTTGGGGCACGCATAGCGCTCCGAGAACATCCGGGAACGCGGGCTACCGGTCTGGCGGACGACTTCGACCACACCTTCGGCTGCTTTCAGCGCTGTCTCGATCGAATCCGCGAGGCGACCGCGGTCGCTGGTCCGAACCACGAGCCGGTCGACGACGACAGCGATGTCGTGATTCTGGCGCCGGTTCAGCTTCGGAACGTTGGACAAGTCATATGTCTCGCCGTTGATGCGCGCGCGCACGAACCCCTGCTTGCGCATCGCCTCGAACACGTCGCGAAATTCGCCTTTGCGACCGCGCACGAGCGGCGCAAGCACCTCGATCTTCGTGCCTTCCGGCCACTCGAGCACCAGGTCTGTGATCTGCGACGCCGACTGGCGCTCTACCGGTGTGCCATCGTTGGGGCAGTGAGGCGTCCCGGTCCGAGCCCATAGCAAGCGCAGATAGTCGTAGATCTCCGTGATTGTGCCGACCGTCGATCGAGGATTGGCGCCGGCGGTCTTTTGTTCGATGGAAATTGCGGGTGAGAGACCCTCGATCGCGTCGACATCCGGCTTGTCCATGAGGCCGAGGAACTGGCGGGCATACGCGGACAACGATTCGACGTACCGCCGCTGGCCCTCAGCGTAAATGGTGTCGAATGCGAGTGACGATTTACCCGAACCCGAGAGCCCCGTGATCACGACCAGCGCGTTCCGGGGTAGTTCGACGTCGATGTTCTTGAGATTGTGTTCGCGCGCACCGCGAACGATGAGGGCGTCGCCTGGCATAGACCCGTAGCCTAGACACGTCACTGGCTTGCGGTCAACTCTCCACTTTCCTACGTTAGCATCCCTCACATGGCCACGGATGCGCTGCTCGTCCTCACGACGCTCGGATCTTCGGGCGAGGCGCGAGAGCTGGTCCGCGGGCTGGTCGAGGACCGGCTCGTTGCGTGCGGCACCGTACTCCCGGCGGGCGCGGCATCGATCTATCGGTGGGAAGGCGCAGTGCAGGAAGAACAGGAGGTTGTGGTCTTGCTGAAAACCGATGCCTCCAAATGGGATGCCCTGTCGGCGGCCGTGCAGGACCGGCATCCGTATGACGTTCCTGAGCTACTCGCATTCCCTGCCAAGGAAGCCTCGGGCGCCTACCTGTCCTGGCTGAAAGAGGCGGTTACTCCATGAACCGCCAGGACCGTGGAGGGAGTGGCGCGGGTGGGGGAGGCGCAGGCAATTCCAACAAGCGCGAACGACGTTGGCAAACCTCGCAGGAGCGGGCGCGCGTCGCGGCCGAGCTGATCGAGGAAGCGGAATCGCTCACGCAGACCGGGGCGATCGCAAGTCCCAAAGATGTGGCGCGCGATCAGCAGCCGCCGCCAATCCGCATCGCGCAGCCGGCCGGCACTCCTCCGCCTTCCGCGATCTCCGATCAGCTCGGCGACGTCGAGGGTTCAGAACCTCCACCACCTCCACCCGCTCCACCTACTCCACCCCCCGCACCCCCCGCGACGGAGCCATCCAGCCCTGCCGCGGAGGAGCCCCTGTACGTGACCGCGAAAGAAGCCACGGAGCGGGGTGAGATCGACAAGGCGGCTGCAGCATACCGCGATCTGCTGGCCCGAGATCCGAAGCACGTCAAGGCGCGCAACAATCTCGCGCTGATTCTGGATGCGCGCGGTGATCGCGAAGGCGCGCTCACCGAGCTTGATCGCGCGCTCGAAACCGAGCCCGACAACCCCGCGTTGCTGCTCAACCGTGCCGCCGTGCTGGCGGCGTCGGTGCGCTACGCTGCCGCGCAGCGCGATCTGCAGCGCGTGCTGCGCGCCGATGCGACCAATGTCGAGGCGCTGTTCAATCTCGGAATTGTGCTGACCCGGCGCGGGATGTGGCGCGAAGGGATCGACCAGCTCCGTCGCGTCGTAGAGCTGGAGCCCGCGCGCGCGGCGGCGTGGTTCTATCTCGGCGAAGCGCTCAACCACATGGACGATCTCACCGGCGCCCTTGCGGCATATGAGCGAGCGGTCGAGATCCAACCGGCGAATCCGAAGGCCTTGTACGGCATCGGCAAGATACTCGACCGGCTGAATCGCCCTGATGAAGCCACGGCGATGTACCGCCGCTCCCGGGAAATGTCCGGGAGGTGATTCGCGTAGTCGTGGACGATCTGGCGACGTTTGCCGCCGATGCGATCGTCCGTCCGGCCACCACTCGCCTCGATCCCACCGCTGCCGCGCTGCGACGCCTGGAAATACTCGGCGGTGAGGAATTCCAACAGAAAATGCGCCTGAGCCGCGAATTGGCCGTCGGCGCCGCGGTGGTGACCGCCGCCGGCGGCCAATTGCAGGCCGAATTCGTCATTCACGCGGTGATTCGCAGTGAGGACGAGCCGGTCACGCGCGGCAACGTCGCGCGCGCCTGGCAGTCGGCGTTGCACCAGGCGCAGGAGTGGGAATTCCGCCATCTCAGCGCGCCGCCCATCGGCACCGGCGCCGGCAACCTCACGCTCGAGGACGCGGCCGAGATCATGACAATCGGCCTGCGCGCACACCGCGGTCCAGGAGGAGGAGGGGGGCGGGGGCCGCAGTTCCCTACGGATGTTTCATTCGTCGTCGAGCGCCCGGAAGATCAGCAAGTGTTCGAAGCGGCGCTGCAGCGCGCCGGGACGAGCGCATGACGCGGAAGCACTGGGTGATCGCGATTCTGATCGCGTGGGCGCTCTCGCTGGGATGGCTCGTGAAGCGCGAGGTGTTCCGTCCGACCGGTGCCCGGTTGGCGGAGGCCGCGCTTGCCGTTCCACCCGGTGCGACGTTCTATCGGCTCGCGCTGGGTGATCAGCAGATCGGCTACTCGTCGACGACGATCGACACGCTCAGCAACGCTATCCGGGTGGAGAATGTGTTCGTACTCGCCGTCCCCGCGTTGGGAACGCTGCATCGCACAGCGGCGCGGAGCACCACCATCCTGTCACGCTCGCTACGGGTGCAAACGGTAGACGCCACGTTCGACGGAGATCTGGGGCAATTCGCGGCGCACGGCCGCGTGCTCGGCGACACGGTGCTGTCGGTGGCGATTGTCTCTGCCGGCGATTCGCAGACGACGCGCATCCCCTTGCGGGGGCCGATCACGCTGCCCGCGTTGCTCCCGCTGCGCCTTGCCTTCGGCGGCGAGCTGAAATCGGGACGCTCGTACGCCGCACGGCTGTTCGATCCGCTGCTCCTCACAGCGCGCGACGTCAGGGCGCGCGTCTCCGCCGAGTCGACGCTCGTGGTGTCCGACAGCGCCGACCTCGATTCGACCACGATGACCTGGGTGCCGGAGCACTACGATACGGTGCGCGCGTTTCGTATCGATCACGATGCCAACGGCGTTCCGACACGAAGCTGGATTGATGCGCAAGGCCGCGTCGTCTCCGCCACCACCGGCTCCGGCTTCGCCATGGAGCGCGCCGCGTTCGAGATCGTATACGAGAATTTCAAGCATCGCGACACGGCGCGCGTCGCGCGCGCGAGCGTCGCCTCTCCGCCAGGTGACATCGTACCGCTGACGGCCTTGGCCGCGGGCGTCCAACGCGATCCTGTCCCGCGCCGCCGGCTGCTGCTGCGGCGGAATGGCAGGGACACACTCGAGATCGTCCAGCCGGATGCGCCACAGTCTGCCGCGGATCCCTACCAGCTCCCGGCGCGCGACACGGCGCTCGCGCGCTGGCTCGCGCCCGAGCCGCTGATCCAGAGTCACGACGTGCGCATCGCCGCACAGGCGCGCCGGATCATCGAGCGTGACCGCGGCGCCCGCAGCCCGGCTCGCGTGGCGGAACTGCTCACGCACTGGGTGCACCGGTCACTGCACCGGACGGCGCCGCATAGTGGGAGCGCGCCGAGCGCGGTCCAGGTGCTCGAGCATCCCGGCGGCGACTGCAACGAGTTCACGACGCTCTATGTCGCGCTCGCGCGATCGGCCGGACTGCCCGCACGCGCCGTATCGGGCCTGATCTACACCAACGGGCGGTTCTACTATCACGCCTGGCCGGAGATTTACTTGAAGGACTGGATCCCCGTCGATCCGATGTTCGATCAATTCCCAGCCGACGCCGCGCATATCCGCATCGCGATCGGTGGTCTCGCTCGGCAGGTCGAGCT
>DASZNX010000393.1:0-2940 GCA_035551075.1 Gemmatimonadales bacterium
GGCTTGCACGCATGCGAGTCCCCACGCTGTTGTCTCGCTAAATCTGCGGACGCGCTCGTGCCCCAGCGAGAGGCGCGCGCTTGCCTGGAAGGTGCCGATCCGGCCTTCTCGCGCTGCTTCTCGTGACTAGCGCGGGCAGTCTGCCGAAGGAGTCGCGTCCTACGTATCGGATGGTTCGCGTCGCGTGCCCGAAGTGCGACCTGAAGGCGCAGGCGATGAAACCTCGCCCCCGACGCCCTGGCCTGTCGAGGCTCGAACTCGAAGGACTGGAAAACGGTGTCCGATTGCACCAAGTCCGCACGGAACGCGAAGAAGCCGTTCATCGCGTTCGTCGCGCGGCCTGGAATCGATTCTGTGATCGAGGTTTCGTTCGTAGGCACGCCAACCGGCGAGGTGCATTACCTCTGGTACGACAGCGATCCGAGCGGCGGATGCTCGCCGTGCAACGCCGTGGTCTTCAGGTCACGGTGCGCGACCTTCGTTGTTGACAAGGGGCCTGATCGTGCTTGCGCGCAGGAGTCTCGCTACGTCTTATGCAGCGAGGCGTCGCATCGCACCCTCACGCTCGGCGGTCGGATCGGAGAGGCGTTTCTGAGACGTGACCCGCATGGACGCGTGCGGGACTCCAGGCCCCGACCGCGGGACGCGACGGGGAGCGGCTGACGCCGGGGCAACCGCTGCTCGCCGTCCTTTGCTATCCTGGTGGCGAGCAGGAAGCAGGAGGGCGACAACAGCGATGCCGATGGTTCCCACGTCCAGGGCATCTGTCGTCGGGCGGTATGGACTGGCTCTCTTGTTCGTCGGCGCAGCCTTCGCGCTCGCGCAAGCGTTTCTGCACTTTCATCTGCCACTGCCGTTTACTTCCTTCGCGCTGTCCGCAATCGCGGTCACGTTCTGGTGCGCAGGCGTCGGACCCGGCATTCTCGCCGTCCTGGTTTCCTTGCTCCTTCGTAGCTCGTTCTTCGATCCGGACGTCGGTGCCCTGCCTCGCGCTCTCTATGCCCTCGTATTCGTGCTCTTCGCCGTACTGATGACTTGGGTCGCGCGGTCCCGGCACCAGCTCGAGTCGAAGATCCGCCGCCTGGTCGACGCCAACATCATCGGCGTCTTGATCTCGAATCTGGACGGCAAGGTCACTGAGGCGAACGACGCCTTTCTCGACATGGTGGGCTTCACCCGCGACGATCTCGACTCGGGTCGAATCAGCTGGAGCGAGTTGACCCCGCCGGAATGGCAATCGATCACTGAACGAGCCGTCGCCCGACTACGCGCCACGGGAAGCGCCGACCTCTACGAGAAGGAATATTTCCGGAAGGACGGCAGCCGGGTGCCGGTGCTGGTCGCCGCCGCCGCGCTCGGGGGGAATCCGATTCAGACCGTCGCGTTCGTCGTGGACCTCACCGAACGCAAGCAGGCGGAAGCAGATCGCCGCGCGAAGGAAGTGGCCGAGATGGCGAATCGCGCCAAGGACCAGTTCATGGCGAACGTGAGCCACGAGATCCGCACGCCGATGAACGCGATCCTGGGAATGACCGAGCTCGCTCTGGAAGGGTCGGGGGGGCCGGAGCAACGGCTCGCTCTCACGACGGTGAAATCTGCCGCGGAAAACCTCCTGGTCATCATCGACGACCTGCTCGACTCCGCGAAGATCGAGGCAGGAAAGGTCGAGTTGGCGAACGAGCCGTTTTCCCTGCGCGAGGTCGTGCGCGACAGCGTGCGCGCGCTGGCGGTTCGCGCGCACCGCAAAGGACTCGATCTCATCTGCGACGTCGCCGCGGAAGTTCCCGACCAGATCAAGGGCGACGCGGTCCGGTTGCGTCAGGTGCTGGTCAATCTGGTCGGCAACGCGATCAAGTTCACCGAGCATGGCGAGATCGCCGTGACCATTGGCCTGGCGGCGGATGGAGTCCGGTTCTCCGTGCGCGACACGGGAATCGGAATTGCGCGCGACAAGCAGCGGGCTATCTTCGAAGCGTTCGAACAGGCGGACGCTTCGACGGCCCGCCGTTACGGCGGAACCGGTCTGGGTCTGAGCATTGCCGCCCGGTTGGCGCAGCTGATGGGCGGCAGGATCGACGTGGACAGCGAGCCCGGCCAGGGCAGTACGTTCACGTTCACGACGCGGCTCGAGCTGCGCCAGCCTTTGGCTGCCAACCCGCCGCCGGCTGCACTCGCGGGCGTTCGCGTGCTGGTCGCGGACGATAACCACTCGACGCGGGACGTTTTGGAGCGGTGGCTCCGGAGCTGGGGCATGGAACCGAAGATGGTGAGCGGGGCTCCGGAGGCGCTCGCCTCGTTGCGCGAGGAGCGCTTCGCGCTCGCCGTGATCGACGCCGGGATGGATGGCCTCATTCCAATCACCGGCACGCCGGTCGTGTACCTCGGCGCCATCGAGCTGCCCGAGACTCAGGCTCGCCTCCGGCAGCTGGGGGGCGACGCGCGCGTCGTCAAACCGGCGATGCCCGACGAGCTGCAGGCAGCGATCATCCTGGCCCTGGAGGGTCGCAAGCCGGTCGCGGCGCAGCCGCCGGTATGGCAAGTCGCTCCGCGTGGTCTGCGAGTCCTCGTCGCGGAGGACAACGATCTCAACCAGCAGCTCATGCGACAGCTGCTCGCCAAACGTGGACACGAGGTGACTGTCGCCGGCGACGGGCGTCAGGCACTCGAGCAGGTCGAGTCATCGATCTTCGATGTGCTTCTCCTCGATGTACATCTGCCCAACCTCGACGGCTTCGGAGTCATCAAAGTCCTGCGGGAACGCGAGCGCGAGACCGGCCGCCACCTCTACGTGGTGGCGACGACGGCTCGAGCCCGGGAGGCGGATCGCGCGGCCTGTCTCGCCGCCGGGATGGACGACTTCCTGTCGAAGCCGGTTTCCGCGACGACCTTGTGGGGCGTGCTCGATCGCGTGGCAAGGGTCGTCTGAATCGCTGTATTTCC
>DASZNX010000394.1:0-3108 GCA_035551075.1 Gemmatimonadales bacterium
GTCACGTTCCGGCTGACGAGCGCCGACGTGATCCATGGCTTCGAAATCGTCGGCACGAACGGCAACACGATGGTCGTGCCGGGCTATGTCAGCCAGTTCACGACCGTCTTCCGCACGCCGGGTGAATATCTGATTGTCTGCAACGAGTACTGCGGGCTGAGCCATCATCTCATGTCGGCGAAGCTGATCGTCGAAGGAGCGCGGCCATGACGCGCATCGATCGGCTTCCCGTGGAGACCCCCACACCGTCGCGCGCCGGCGCGCGCTACACCGACAAGCTCGCCCTCGCCAATCTCTGGGTCGCCATTCTTGCGTTTGGGATCGCCGCGGCCATGGCATTGATGCAGGCGCTATCGCGCGCCTCGCTCGATCTGCCGTGGCGGTCCGCCAAGATGTATTACCTGTCGGTCACTGCGCACGGCGTTCTGATGGCGCTCGTCTTCACGACGTTCTTCATCATGGCGTTCGGCTATGTCGTGGCGTCACGGACCCTGGGCCGCGAGCCGGCGCCGCGCGGATTAGCTTGGACCGGCTACTGGATCGCGTTGATCGGCACGCTCGCCACGGCGGGAACGATCCTCGCCGGCAAGGCCTCGGTGCTGTACACGTTTTATCCGCCGCTCCAGGCTCATCCCCTCTTCTATATCGGTCTGGCACTCGTCGTGGTCGGGTCGTGGTGCTGGTCGGCCGTGATGCTGCTCTCTTATCGCGCCTGGCGACGCGTCAATCCTGAGGCGCCGACGCCCCTGGCGATGCATGGCATGCTGGCGACGGTGCTGATCTGGTTGATCGCCACCGTCGGCGTCGCCGCCGAGGATCTGATCCAGCTCATTCCGTGGTCGCTCGGCCTGACGAAGACCGTCGATCCGGTGCTCGCCCGCATGTTGTTCTGGTACTTCGGGCATCCGCTCGTGTACTTCTGGCTGCTTCCCGCTTACGTGATCTGGTACACCCTGCTGCCACGCGCGGCGGGCGGCAAGTTGTTCAGCGACCCGTTGGCGCGACTCGTGTTCGTGCTCTTCATCCTGTTCTCGACCCCCGTCGGCTTCCATCACCAGTTCATGGATCCGGGCGTCTCCGCCGGCTGGAAGGTGCTGCACACCTTCCTGACGTTCGCCATCCTGTTCCCGAGCTTCATCACCGCATTCACCGTGACCGCTTCGATGGAAGTAGGCGGCCGGGCGAAGGGCGCGACGGGATGGCTCGATTGGATCGGCAAGATGCCCTGGCGCGATCCGCTGTTTTCGAGTATCGCGCTCTCGATGATTCTGTTCGCCGTCGGCGGGATCGGCGGCGCGATCAACGCGTCGTTCGGCATGAACGCCGTCGTCCACAACACGGCCTTCATTCAGGGGCACTTCCATCTGACCGTGGGGAGCGCCGTCGCGCTCACCTTCATGGGCGCGGCCTACTGGCTCCTGCCGCGGCTCTCGGGTCGCGAGCTCGAGCTCGGCTTGCTGGCCCGCGTGCAGCCGTATTTGTGGTTCATCGGGATGGTGCTCTTTTCAATCTCCAATCACATCACCGGCTTGATGGGGATGCCGCGCCGCGTCTACGACGCGAGCTACGGCGGCAGCGCGGCGGCCGCGGCATGGCGAGGGCTGACCGGCATCTCGGCAATCGGCGGAGTGTTTCTGTTTGCGAGCGCCGCCTTTTTCATGCTCGTGATGATCGGGACGGCGTTCGCCGGCCGGCGGCGCGAGCCCGAGCCGATCCTCTGGACGGAGACGGTCCATCCGCCGATCACGCGTCGCACGGTGTTCGATCGCTACGCGCTGTGGACCGCGATCGCGATTCTGCTGGTGATCGTGGCGTACGCGTATCCTTTGTGGGCACATCTGCGCATGGCGCGATTCGGCTCGCCCGGGTTCAGTCCGTTCTGAGCCTTGCGCGGGCGCTGCTGCGCCGGCCCGTCGTGTGTTCAAGACGGTGGCTTCACCGCGACTCGCCGAAAAGAGTGATTGACAACCAGGTCCTGGGCTTGTTTTGGTTCGATAAACACAACTCCACGGAGCAGGCCCGTGACCAAGAAAACACTCAAGGTCCTGGCGGAGCGAGCGGCTTCTCGCGCTCGCATCGCGGGGAAAAAAGCGAGCAAACAGCTCGTCACAGCGGTGGATGACGCGCTTGTGGCGCAGGGCAAAGCCGCGCGCGCTCGGCAGCGGAAGCGCGCTTTCAAGTCGGCGTTGAAGGTCGTCGGCAAAGCCGCGCTCGTCCTCGGAGCCGGAGCGGCGACGGTCGCTGCCGTCCGAGCCACGAAAGAGCCCGAGCCCAAGGCCGGTCGCGAGCGCTAAGACTCGAGGACGAGACCTTCGTCCTATCCTCAAGAATTCTTCATAGACCCCGGGACAACTTCGAAGCGCACTCTCACGAGGAGCTACGATGTCCTGGGGTCCGATCGTGGTTGGAGTCGACACCTCGACAGCGGCGGCGGGAGCCGCCGCGGTAGGGGAGCGGCTTGCGAAGCTCGCCAATGTTCCGTTCCGGCTGATCCACGCGGTGCGGGACGCGTGGGCCCCCCTCGTGGCGGTGAGCGCCGATCCGCAGGTGGTCAAGATGCAGCGTCTGCAGCTCGCCGTCGCGCGCCACCATGTGAATGAGGCGCTTGGCACGGTCGTTTCCGAGCGGCTGCGCGAAAAGGTGGACATCATATTTGGGCCGCCGCCCGTCGTGCTGCAGCACATCATGCGCGAACAGCGGCCGGGTCTCGTCGTCCTCGGCGGCAAGCATCATTCGACGCTCGAGCGCTGGCTCGGCGGCAGCACCAGCCTGCACGTGGTGCGCAGCGCCGAGGTCCCGGTGCTCATCACCGCGGGGACACCGACGTTCAAGCGGGTCTTGATCGCGGCCGATCTATCGGCAGCCGCGGGCCCCACCATCGGGCTCGCCGATCGGTTTGCCCGGCTCGTGGGCGCGGAGCTGCGCGTTCTTACAGTGTTGGAGCCACTTCCCGATCTGGCCGGAATTCCATCGGTCGACGCGACGGAATACTTCGCGCTCGCGCAGGAGACGCTGGAGCGTGAGATATGGCCGCTCGTCAAAGCGCCGGGCGTCGAAAAATTCGTGCGGCACGGGACGGTCGTCGACACGCTGCTCCGCGAAGCGGCG
>DASZNX010000395.1:0-5528 GCA_035551075.1 Gemmatimonadales bacterium
CGCCGCCACTGCCGCCAGGCGGTAGAACGCGAGCGGGTGGTCCGTGAACGGGACGTATACGACTCGATGCCGGGGAGGCACGCGTGCTCCCAGCGCGCGCAATTGTGCGTCGGGCTCCATTCCCACGCACGCGACGACCACGGGGCGTTGCACCCCAGCGAGCGCCTCGAGCAGAATGTGCTGGTCTTTGCGCCGCGCGAGTACCACGATCACGGGGCGTCTCGCGACGTCCTCGCCCACCGCCGCGGCCGCGGAAGCCATCGCCGCGGGACACGGCGCGGTGTCCACCTGTGCGAAATCAATCCCGTTGGGCACCACGCGCAGACGCGCTCCCGGATAGAGCCGCTGCCGCAACCCACGCGCTACCGCGCGGCTCACCGCGATCGTTCGGTCGGCCGACAAGCCGATGGCGATCAACTCGGCAGGCGAGGTGAGTGGCATGGTATGACGCGTAACGACGAACGCTTCGGGTAGGCGGCGCTGCCACCGCAGCCACGTCAGCGCCCGGCGGTCACGAGTGTCGTGACTGTTGACGACGTCGATGTGCTCCCGCGCGATTACGCCGGCGAGTGCTTCTGCCAGGGAAGTGAGGCGCCGAAAATCGAACGGCAAGACGGGCAGCCCGGCGTCGGCAGACAACTTCGCGAGCAGGCTATCGCGCCGACATCCCACGAGCACACGATGACCCCGGCAGGCAAGCGAGGCACAGAGGCTGTGGATCATCAAAGTGGAGCCGGCCTGGTGGCCTGCGTGCGTGATCTCGAGGATGGTAAGAGGTCGATCGGTCACGATACACCGACCCTGTGACTGGCCGAAATGTGACAGCGCCGTACTTTCCGGCCTATGCCACGCATCGATACGCGACAATTCCCCAACTTGACGGTGCTCTCGCATCCCCTGATCCAGCACAAGCTGACGATTTTGCGCGATAAGAGGACGAGCACGCGCGACTTCAAGCAGATCGTCAACGAGATCGCGATGCTCATGGCCTACGAAGTGACCAAGGATTTGCCGCTCGAGCCTGTGGAAATCGAAACCCCGCTCGAGAAAACGTCCGGCAGCCAGGTCGCCGGCAAGAAGCTAACGCTGGTGCCGATCCTGCGCGCCGGACTCGGCATGGTCGAGGGCATCTCGCAACTGATTCCCTCGGCCCGCGTAGGGCACATCGGGCTGTACCGTGACCATGCGACGCTGCGACCCGTGGATTACTACTTCAAAATCCCCTCCGGTGAGGCCGATCGCGCGTTCTTCGTGTTGGACCCCATGCTGGCGACAGGGGGATCGGCCGTCGCGGCGGTCAGCGCCCTCACTCGCGCCGGCGCGCAGCGGGTTCGGTTCCTGTGCCTCGTTGCCGCGCCTGAGGGGGTCAAGGCCATGCTGGATGCGCACCCTCAGGTGCCGGTTTATGCCGCCGCGCTCGACCGCCAGCTCAATGAGCGTGGGTATATCCTTCCTGGCCTTGGTGATGCGGGGGATCGGCTCTTCGGAACACGCTGAACGGCAGGTCAGACGTAACCATTTTCTCTTCCTCTGTGTCCCATCAGTAGTTACGAGCCCAGTCCGTCACCTCGGAGCGTCGTGGACGAATTACAGCTAATTGCCCGCGTCCGCGCCGGGGATAGCGCCGCACAGCGCGCGTTGTATGACGCGCATGTGGACCGCGTGTACCGCCTGGCGTTCCGGCTCGCGGGCGATGATGCCCTCGCGCAGGATTTCACCCAGGAAACGTTTATCCGGGCGTTCGACCGGCTTGGCTCGTTCCGCGGCGAAGCTGCCTTCTCGACGTGGCTGCACACGATCACGACCACGGTCGTGCTGAACGGACTGCGAAAGGTGAAGCGGCTGAGGCAGCGGGAGGCGGACATCGATGACGCGCACGCGATCGGCGTCACGCACCGTGAATCGGAGCCGGATTTGAAGATACGATTGAAGAAGGCGATCGATGGTTTGCCGGAGGGTTACCGGACGGTGTTCGTGATGCATGACGTCGAGGGTTACACGCACGAAGAAATCGGCGCCGCGCTGGGCGTCGAGACAGGGACGTCGAAGGCCCAGCTATCGCGCGCGCGGGCGAAATTGCGCGTGGCATTGGCGGACTTCGCAGGGGAGTGGACCACATGACCGACCAGCACGAAGATCCGAAGTTCGAGCAGTGGCTCAAGGACGTGGCACGCGCCACGTACCACGCACCAGGCAACACGCCCCGTGAAGAGATGTGGGCGCGCATCGCCGCGGAAAGGCAGCGGCGAGCAGAGCGGGGGCGTGTCATTGAGCTACGTCCGTGGATGCGTTGGGCAGTGGCGGCAGCCGCCGTGCTCGTCCTGGGCATTGGCATCGGTCGCTGGACCGTACGCCAGCAACAGGCGAGCGCAGGATCCGGAGCAGGGACGCCTGCGGTTACCCCCGTGGCGGCGGTCAACGATTCCTCCCGAGATCTCGCCTACGAGGTCGCCACGACGCAGTACCTCTCACGCACGGAGACATTCCTGACGTCGTTCCGGTCCGATGTGCACACGCCGGCGAGCAGCGCTCGATTTGCCGCGCAGGCGCGCGACCTGCTGACCACGACGCAGCTGATGCTCGATTCGCCGGCCGGTCAGGATCCCCGCTTCCGCGGATTGCTCGAAGACCTGGAGCTCGTGCTCGTGCAAATCTCCCAACTCAACGGGGGACCGCACGACACCGATCTCATCACTCAAGGCATGAACCAGTCCAACGTGTTGCCCAAGCTGCGGTCGGTGATCCCCGCCGGTCCGGTATCGGTGCGCACCCAAGGAGCGCTCTGATGTTCGCTTGTTTGTCTCTCCTGCTCGCCGTTACCTCGAACCTCCAGGTGCCGCCGACACCGCCAGTTCCTGCGCGCACGCATCGTCGACACGTTCGCGCTGAAGTGCCTCTGGCGGCGTTGTCTGCGCAGGTCGAAACGGCCGCCGCGACGCTGGCGATGGCACAGCCCGATTTCGCGATGGTCAGCGCGCAGGCCCCAGCGCTGGCGCTGGCGATGGCACAGCCCGCTTTCGCGATGGCCAGCGCGCAAGCCCCAGCGCTCGCGATGTCGGCGGAAGCGATGCAGGGCCCACTGTACGCGCTGAGCGCCGCACCCATGGCGATGAACGCGCCCATGGCTATGAGCGGCGATTTGGCGGAGCTCGGCGGTCAGCTCGCCGGGTTGTCTCAGTTGTCCGGCCTGGCCACCCTGGCCGACGTAGGAAAACTCGACGCCGGCGACGTGTTGGACGTGTGGTGGCCGCGCGACGACGGCACGCTGCAGGCCGATGTCGCGGATTCCCTGTATCGTGCCGCGCGCCGGGCGCTGAATAGTCATCAGTATGACAGTGCGGCGGTGCTGTTCCGTACGATACGCGATCGATACCCACGGTCGACCTACGTGGACAACAGTTACTACTGGCAGGCGTTTGCTCTGTATCGGACCGGCTCCGACGACGCCCTCAGGGCCGCGCGCGACGCGTTGCACATGCAATCGATCAAGTACCCGAAGGCCACGACCCGCCGTGACGCTGAGGTGCTGATGCGCCGCGTCCAAAGCGCGCTCGCACAGAGCGGCGACGCCGATGCCGCCGCGGCACTGACTGCGGAGGCGGAAAGCATTGCGCCGACTGCTCCCGCAATTGCCGCCACCCCAGCGGCTCCTGCGGTCCCGGCGATTGCGCAGCCGGCGCGCGCCCCTCGCTCCCGTGGCCGCGACGAATCGTGCGATGACGACGACGACATCCGGATCGCTGCACTGAACGGCTTGCTCCAGATGGACGCCGATCGCGCCGTGCCCATTCTCAAGACCGTGCTCGCCCGGCGCGACAGCAATTCGACGTGTCTCAGACGGAAAGCGGTTTTCCTGGTCTCTCAGAAGCGGAGCTCGGAAACATCCGCCATTCTGCTGAACACGGTCCGCACCGATCCCGATCAGGAAGTTCGGGAACAAGCAGTCTTCTGGCTCTCGCAGGTTCCAGGAGATGAGACGGTCGCCGCGCTCGACTCCGTCTTGCGCGATCCGAAAACCGATCCCGAGATCCAGGAAAAAGCGATCTTCGCGCTGTCGCAGCATCACAGTTCCCGTGCCGGCGCGATTCTCCGCGCGTACGCCGAGCGTAAAGATGCTCCGCAGGACAACCGCGAGAAGGCCATCTTCTGGCTTGGCCAGGCCCACGGAGACGAGAACGCGCAATTCCTGCGCGATCTGTACGGCAAGCTCGACAACGAGGACCTCAAAGACAAAGTCCTGTTCTCCGTATCACAGATGGGCGGGCCTGAGAATTACCGCTTCCTGATGGACGTCGCGCTGAACCAGAAAGAAGACATCGACCTGCGAAAGAAAGCGCTGTTCTGGGCCGGGCAGAACCGCACGGTCGACATCGCCGATCTGGTCCAGCTGTACGACCGCGTTTCCGATCGGGAGATGAAGGAGCAGCTCATCTTCGTGTACTCGCAGCGCCGTGAAGACGGCGCGCTCGACAAACTCTTCGCGATCGGGAAGACCGATCCCGACCGCGAGCTCCGCAAAAAGGCGATCTTCTGGATCGGCCAGTCGCGAAGCCCGCGGGCAGCGCAGTACCTCCAGGAGCTGATCAACCAATGAAAACCGGTGCGTCGTACGTCGTGCGTCATGCGTGGGTAACCGTCCTCGTGGTCGCGTCCGCGGCACACGCACAGTCGCTCGAGAAGCGTGTTGCAGCCGCGCCTGACGGATCGGTGCGCTTCAGTTTCGCGGCCCGTCCGGGCGTGTACGGCGATGGAGTCAACTCCATCAACTGGGGCCACAACAACAGGAGATACCGCAACCATCAGATCGATGAGAATTGGGAGAGCGAGAACGATTGGAGCTCGCCCTGCGATTCGGGACCCGTTCGCGTGGCGCTCACCAAGAGCGGCGGCCATGTCACGAACCTGCGCGTCTATGTCGGCGGCGACTGGCGCCCCAACACCACGGCCACCGACCTCGGCACAGTGGGCACGAAGGAGGCAAGCACCTATCTCCTCGCGCTGGCCGCGAGCGACGAGGGCAGCGCCTCGGAAAAGGCAATCCTCCCGGCGGCGCTCGCGGATAGCGTCACGGTCTGGCCCGATCTCCTGAAGATCGCGAAGAACGACAAGATCTCGCGAAAGGTGCGACGCTCGGCGGTCTTCTGGCTGGGCCAGGCAGCCGAGGACGCAGCAACAAAGGGACTGACCGACCTGGTGGAAGACGGCGATCAAGACCGTGAGGTAAGGGAATCCGCGGTATTCGCTCTCTCCCAACGTCCGAAGGACGAGGGGGTGCCGGCGCTCATTCAGATCGCCAAGGCCAACAAGGATCCCGACCTCCGCCGCAAGGCGATCTTCTGGCTGGGCCAGTCGGACGACCCCCGGGCGCTCTCGCTGTTCGAGGAGTTGCTGACCAAGCCCTAGTATCTTGTGGCATGCCGTTCTGGACTGGCCGGCGTGCCCTGAGCGCAATTCTGCTTACACTGCTCGCCCTCGCTATTGGGTGGGCGGCGGTGGTCGTGGCGGTCGCCGTGCATGCCGCGCATGAT
>DASZNX010000396.1:0-1966 GCA_035551075.1 Gemmatimonadales bacterium
GAACGCCACGGCCTCCTGGATCGACTCGGCGGTGATCGCGATGCCGCCCGGGCCGTCCATCATCGCCGCCGTGACGTCGTTCGACACAATGATCGGATAGAACGGCGAGGTCGAGGCATGCAGCATGTACGATTCATTGAAGCGGGCGTGCGGGATCGGGCTGCGCCCGTCGCGGATGTGGAGGAACGAAGCCTGGGATAGCGCCGCGAGCAGCTTGTGCGTGGAATGCGTCGCGAAGATCGTGGGTCCCTTCGTGTAATCCTTCGGATCCCCGTACATCGCGTGGCGATCGCGGTAAAGCGGATTGAAGCGCGCGTACGCGTACCACGCCTCATCGAAGTGAATCCGGTCGACGCTCGGGTCGAGCAGCTCCGTCACGCGGCGCGCGTTGTAGCAGAGCCCGTCATAGGTGGAATTCGTGACGATCGAATGCACCGGGCGCGTGTCGATTCCCTTGGTGACGAGCGGGTTCGCCTTGATCGCGGCCTGAATCGCCTTGGGCGTGAGTCGCTCGGGAGGGATGGGACCGATGATCCCGTAGCGGTTGCGCACGGGAACTAGGTAGCTGGGAATCGCGCCGGTCATCACGAGACTGTGCTCGATCGACTTGTGACAATTGCGGTCGCACAGCGCGATCTGGTCGCGCGCTACGGCGGCCATGAAGATCACGCGGTTCGACATCGACGTGCCATTGGTCACGGAGTAGGTGCGATGCGCGCCGAACACGCGGGCCGCGTAGCGCTCGTGCGCACCCATCGCGCCGCTGTGATCGAGCAGCGAGCCCAGCGCGCCGACGCTGATCGACAGATCCGACCGCAGCAGATTCTCGCCGAAGTAGTCGAAGAACATCCGCCCGACCGGCGACTTCAAGAACGCGGTCCCGCCGGTATGGCCGGGCGTGTGCCAGGAGTATTCGTAGACCTGGCTGAACTTCATCACCGCCGCCGCGAGCGGCGGCATCATCACATCCAGGTAGCGCCGGATCGCCGCAACCACCCGGCCGCCTACGAACGCCGCGGTATCCTCGAGCGTCCAGACGTACTCATCCACCATTTCCATCACGTCGATGGGAATGGAGGACGCGTCGTTGCGCTCCGCCATGAGGAAGATCGGGAGCTTGTCGTTGCGCGAGCGGACGAATTCGAGCAAGGCGCGCGCCTTTTGGTGCTGGCGCTCGCCGTTCGAGCCCAACGCCCAGTCGAGCAGCATGATGTGCACCGCCGAATCCGACTGGACAACCGACATGCCGTCCTCGGCGGTCGCGGCTTCGACGACATCGACTGCACGACCCTGCAACTCCTGAACGAGGGCCCGGGCGGCGTGCCCCTCGGCAGTCGGAGTCGGGAGCTCGTCGTCCACCATGAGCGCCCGCAGCTGAATCCGTTTGATTCTTCGCTCAATCATATCTTCTGGCTCCTGACTTCTGGCTCCCGGCTCCTGGCCTCATTCCGGCCGCGTGTTCCAGCGATAGAAAGTCACCACGTCCGGCGTCGGCTCGCCGAACGACTGGACGTACAACGCCCGGAACTCGTGCGTGGGGTACAGCCGGCTGAGCGTGTGGTCCACGAGCGTCCGGAACGCGTCGTCGCCTTTGGGCAGCGGCAGCGCGAACGCCTCGTACGTGAAGAGCCGGTCCAGGACCTCGAGCTTCGAGCCTTGCGGATTGTGCGCGATCGCGTCGAGCAGGACGGCACGGTCGGCGAAGAACACGCTTGCCCGGCGGTCCAGTACCTCCGCAATGCCGGCCTCGTAGCTCGTCACGGGCGCGAGCTTCGTCGAGAGCTTGAACTCATTCAACTTGCCGCCGAGCCACGTCTCCGCGGTCGTTCCCTTGATCACGGTGAACGTCTGCGTCGTCAGCAGCTGCCCGGCCGACGCGCGCCAGGTCGGGCTCGATGGCGGCTTTTGATCGAGGACTTCGCTGAGCCGGTCCGGCGCGTCCTTGCGCAACAGCGCGCCGATGCCT
>DASZNX010000397.1:0-6760 GCA_035551075.1 Gemmatimonadales bacterium
TCCCAGGGCTAGAGGTCACCATGCCTTACGAAGTCTTCAGGTCCTCGTGGTTTTACGGCACGCTGATATTCATCTGCACGGTACTGTACTGCGGCAAATTGAGCACGGTGCTGTCGCGAATCGTTGTTCCCACGGTCACCCGAATGCACGCCGAGTAGGTCGCCGCCAGGCTCCTCAGCTCGACGCGGTAGATGCCACTCGTGTTGCTCTTGGCATCGATCTCCTCGAGCAACGTCCCGGTGCCGCAATTGTTGGGCGTGTAGCTCTTCACGGCGACGTCGGTATTGGGGACTGGCTGGGCCATCGCGTTGGTGATCAATCCAGCGATCGTGATCGTCGGTCGAATGTTCGAGCCCGTCGCATCGGCACACGCCGCCAGCGCCCACCCCAGCACGACGATAGACAACAAAACACCAGCGCGCATCACAGCACCGATTTAGCGTCCACCAGCGGCAAGTTGAATGCCTCGGCCACGCCTGGATAGACCACCTTGCCTTCGACGACGTTCAATCCCAATGCCAGACTCGGGTCCTTCTTGCAGGCGCTCTTCCACCCATCGCGCGCCAGACGCTTGGCGTACGGGAACGTCGCATTCGTCAGCGCGAGTGTCGACGTCCGCGGCACCCCGCCGGGCATGTTGGCGACGGCATAGTGAATGATACCATCCACGATGTACGTGGGATGCTCGTGCGTCGTCGGCTTGATCGTCTCGATACAGCCCCCCTGATCGACCGCGACGTCCACGATGACCGAGCCCTGCTTCATGAGCTTCAGATCGCCACGCTTCACCAGGCGCGGCGCCTTCGCGCCGGGCAGCAGTACCGCGCCGATCACGAGGTCGGCTTTGGCGAGCTGCTCGAGAATGCTGTGGCGGTTCGAGTAGACGGGATCGACATTGGCGGGAAGGACGTCGGAGAGATAGCGGAGCCGGTCGAGCGACACGTCGAGCAGCGTGACGTGCGCGCCCAGCCCCGCGGCCATCTTCGCCGCATTCGTCCCCACCACGCCGCCCCCGATGATCAGCACCTCGGCGGGCAACACGCCGGGCACACCGCCCAGCAGGATACCGCTGCCGCCGAAGACTTTTTCGAGATACTTCGCGCCTTCCTGCACGGCCATGCGGCCGGCGACTTCGCTCATCGGCGTCAGGAGCGGCAGCTCGCCGGTCGGCAGCTGAACGGTCTCGTACGCGATCGCAATGCAGCCGGACTTGATGACCGCCTTGGTCAACGGTTCGGCCGCGGCGAAGTGGAAATAGGTGAAGATCAGCTGGCCCTTCCGCATCTTGGGCCACTCGGGCTCGATCGGCTCCTTCACCTTCAGGATCATCTCCGCCTTCGACCACACCGTCTCCGCCGCGGGCACGATCTCCGCGCCGGCCGAGCGGTAAGCGTCGTCGCTGAATCCCGAGCCGAGTCCCGCGCCCTGCTCCACCAGGACCGTGTGACCGTCACCCTCCAGCGCCTCGGCGCCCGCGGGGACCAGCGCGACGCGGTTTTCGGCGGTCTTGATTTCCTTCGGCACGCCGACGATCACGCCTTGCCTCCATTGGGTCCGAGAGACACGACTGTCTGCCGCTCAGGATCGAAGAACTCGCGCGCGATGGCCGCGACCTCATCTTCGGTCAATGCCTCGACGGTCTTGAGCACCTCGTCCAGGCTGCGGTACGGCTCGCTGTATACCGCCGTGCTCGCCAAACGATACATCCGGGATGTAGGGCTCTCCAGCGACAACATCAACTGTCCCAAAGTCTGCTGCTTCGCCTCCTGCAGCGCATCACCGCGTAAGCTCTCTTCCGCCAACCGCGCGAACTCACCACTGATCGCCTCCACCGCCTTCTCGGCGTTGGTCGGCTGGGTGCCGACGTACACACCCGCCATCCCCACGGCCCGATAGAAGGACGTGAAGCTGTAGATCGCGTATGCCAGGCCGAGCTCTTCGCGCACGCGCTGGAACAGCCGGCTGGACATGCCGCCCCCGAACACGTTCGAGAGCACCAGCATCGCGTATTTGCGACGGTCCGCAAACGGCACGGTGTCGGTCGCAAACACGACGTGGGTTTGGGCGGTGTCTTTTTCGAATGAGCGCGTCACGCCGCGCACCGCCGGCGGCACGGGCGGCACCGGAGGTGGAGTGGCGCTGTGTTTGCCGTCCCCGTCGAACCAGCCCTGTTTCTCGACCTCCCGCAGCAACGCCTCGTGCGTGAGGTTCCCCGCCGCGGCGATGATGCAGTTCCCGGGAAAATACGCCCGCTCGTGCAGGTTCTTGAGATCGCCGGTCGACAGCGCGCTCACGGTTTCCCGAGTGCCGAGGATCTGGAAGCCGTAAGGGTGGCTGGGCCACATCGTCTCGTAGGTGAGATCGAAGACCTCATCGTCCGGCGTGTCCTCGACCGTGCTGATTTCCTCGAGTACGACCTGGCGCTCGAGGGAGAGATCGGTATCGCGCAGCATGGGCCGGCGCACCATGTCGGTGATGACGTCGAGCGCGCGGCCCAGATCGGCGTCCAGCACGCGGGCGTGATAGGCCGTGGAATCGCGGGAGGTGTAGGCGTCGAGCGAGCCGCCGCGGGATTCGAGCGACAGCGCGATCTCCTGTGCGGTACGCCGCTCGGTCCCCTTGAACACCATGTGCTCGAGGAGATGCGACACGCCCATTTTGGGCCGGGGTTCGTGCGCGCTGGCCGTGCGCACCCACACGCCGATCGCCACCGACCGGACGTTTGGCTCGCGCTCGCTGAGCACCGTAATCCCGTTCGGCGCCGCGGTGCGATGGATTTCCCGGTCCAGCCGGACCGTATCCAGCGTGTGCCCCACGTCGGGTTAGTTCTTCTCGATCAGCGCTTTCCGTGACAGCCGCATCCGGCCGCGCTCGTCCACCTCGAGCAGCTTCACCTTGAGGTGGTCACCTTTCTTCACGACGTCTTCCGTCTTCTCGGTACGACCGTGCTGCAGCTCGGAGATGTGCAGCAGCCCTTCGACCCCGGGAATGATCTCGACGAACGCCCCGAACGCGGTCGTGGACTTCACGACGCCCTCATAGACCTTGCCGACCTCGGGCTCTTGCACGATCCCGGCGACCATGTCGCGTGCCCGCTCCGCCGCTTCGCCCACGCCTGCGATCGTGACCAGTCCATTGTCGTCAACGTTGATCTCGGCGCCCGTCTGCTCCTGGATGCCGCGGATGGTCTTGCCCTTGGGACCGATGAGATCGCCGATTTTGTCGGGCCGTATCTGAATCGTGATGATGCGGGGCGCGTACTTGGAGAGCTGCGACCGCGGATGGGGCATCGCTTGCTGCATGATATCGAGGATGTGGACGCGCGCCTTGCGGGCCTTCTCGAGCGCCTGGTTGATCACGTTCCAATCGAGCTTCTCGATCTTGATGTCCATCTGAATCGAGGTTACGCCGTCGCGCGTCCCCGCGACCTTGAAATCCATGTCGCCCAGATGGTCCTCGGTACCGAGAATGTCGGTGAGGATCGCCGTGCGACCGCCGTCGGTAATCAGACCCATCGCGACGCCGGCGCATGCAGATTTCACCGGTACGCCCGCATCCATCAATGCGAGTGAACCGGAGCAGACCGTCGCCATGGACGACGAGCCGTTCGACTCGAGAATCTCCGAGACGACGCGGATCGTGTAGGGGAACTGCTCGTAGGGCGGCAGCACCGCCTGGAGCGCGCGCTCCGCCAGCGCGCCGTGCCCGATCTCCCGGCGCGACGTGCCCCGCACCGCCTTCACTTCGCCGGTCGAAAACGGCGGGAAGTTGTAGTGCAGCATGAACGACTTGGTCGTCTCCTGCGGCACGTCGATCGAGTCGATGCGCTGTTCGTCATCGGTCGTGCCGAGCGTCACCGTGGCGAGCGCCTGCGTTTGCCCGCGCGTGAACAGCGCCGACCCGTGCGCCCGCGGCAGCCAGCCGACTTCGCAGGTGATCGGGCGGACGGTGTCGAGATCGCGGCCGTCGACGCGCTCGCCCGCCGAGAGCACGCGCTCGCGCATCGTGTTGTATTCGATGCCTTCGATTATTTCGACGATTTCGCGCAGATTCTCGGGGAACTCCTGCGCGAGCTGCTCCGTGATCGTGTTCTTGATCGCGCTCAGCGCCTGCGTCCGCTCGGCCTTCACGGCCAGCGTCAGGGCTTCGGTGACGCGCTCTTCGGCCAGCGCCTTCACCCGGGCGACGAGCTCCGGCGGCGGTTCCGCCTTCACCCAATCCATCTTGGGCTGGGCCATCTCGCGCACGATTTGGTCGCTCACATCGAGCAGCTCTTTGATGCCCTTGTGAGCCACTTCGAGCGCTTTGACGATCTCGGCCTCGCTCAGCTCGAGCGCGCCGCCTTCGACCATCACGATCGAATCGCGCGAGCCCGACACCGTGAGATCGACATCCGAGAACTCGAGTTGCTGGAAGGTGGGATTGAGGATCCACGCGCCTTCCACGCGCCCCACCCGCACGGCCGCGATCGGACCGTTCCAGGGAACCTTCGACAGCGCGAGCGCGGTCGAAGCCGCGACGACGCCGAGGACGTCCGCGTCATTCTCCTGGTCCGCCGAGAGAACGTAGACGAAGACCTGCACTTCGTTCTTGAAGCCCTCGGGAAAGAGCGGTCGCACCGACCGGTCGATCACGCGGGCCGAGGTGATTTCCTCGTCCGACGGCCGGCCTTCGCGCTTCAAAAAGCCGCCGGGAATCTTGCCGGCGGCGTAGGATTTCTCGCGGTATTCGACGGTCAGGGGAAAGTACGGAAGGTTGGCGACGGTGTCGGAGACGGTGACCGCGGCCAGTACGGCCGTTTCTCCGAACTGCACTAAACACGATCCCGCGGCCTGCTTGGCCAGCCTGCCGGCTTCGAGCTTGAGGGTCCGGCCGGCGAATTGAGTTTCTACGCGCTTCACTGCATTGCCTGTCTAGAGCACTGGAAAATGTGCCGGACGCCCCGGTGCTCTCGCCGGGACGCACGGCACGACGCCTTGTGCGACTTAATGTCGGAGGCCGAGCTCGTCGATGAGCTGCCGGTACTTCGCGAGATCGGTGCGCTTCAAGTATTCCAGCAGGCGGCGGCGGCGGCTGACCATGCGCAGCAGGCCGCGTTGCCCGTGGAAGTCCTTCGCGTGGACCCGGAAGTGCTCGGTGAGGCTGTTGATGCGCTCGGTGAGCAGCGCGACCTGGACCCGGCTCGAACCGGTATCCTTTTCGTGCAGCCCGTGTTTCCTGACCGGCGTCGTCTTATCGTACATCTCGTTGTTCCCTAATCGTTGGAAGCGCCGTAGGTTAATGAGGTTACCCCCCTTTGTAAAGTACGCACGCCCAGCCGCCGGAGGCGCCGAGCCGCTGAGTACCAACGCTGCGACCGACCTCGTGGGGCAACGGCTAGGTCCCTATACCCTTGAGCGACTGCTCGGCCAAGGCGGGTTCGCCTGGGCGTTCGTCGGGCGTGAAGCCGACGGGACCCCGGTAGCGATCAAAGTCCTCAAGCCGCGTTATGCCGGAGACCCGCAATTCGAGACCCGCTTTCGCAACGAGAGCGAAACGGCTGCGAAGCTCGAGCATCCCAACATCATCCGGATTCGGTCGGTCGCGAAAACGGGCCAGCACGTCTACTTCACCATGGATCTCTGCGCCGATTCCCTCGGCGCACGGATCGCGCGCGAAGGACCTTTGCCTGAGGGCGATATCATGCGGCTCGCGCGCGACATCGCGGCGGCGCTGTCGTTCGCGCACAATCAGGGAGTCATCCATCGCGATCTGAAACCGGACAACGTCCTGATCCGCTCCGACGGCGCGGCGGTGCTCACCGATTTCGGCATCGCGCGCGCCGTCTCGGGCTATGTCGCCTCGACCGGCGTGAACATGACGATCGGCACCCCGCAGTATCTCTCGCCCGAACAGGCGCAGGGCCGCCCGCTCGACCAGCGGGTGGATTTTTACGCGCTCGGCGTCACGCTCTATAAGGCCGCGACCGGTGAAGTGCCGTTCAGCGCCACCGACTGGTTCGAGCTCGCCCGCATGCATGTCGAGGACGAGCCGCCGGCGATCCGAAAAAAGCGTCCCGAGTTATCAACGAAGTTCGAACGGATCGTGCTGCGCTGCCTGGCCAAGCACCCTGATGATCGGTATGCCTCCGCGGCGGACTTCGTCACCGATCTCGACGCGGTCGAGGACAAGCGACGCTGGTGGAAGCTCTGGCCTAAGAACTGAAGACTTTGCGGATCGCCGCGACGAGGCGCTGGAAGAGTCCCGGCTTGCGCTGCGGTGTGTCGGGAAATGGGACGCCGGAAACGGGAGACGTTTGCAGCACCCGCTCCACTGCCTCTCGCAAATCTGCTTCGTGCCGCTTCGGGAACGGCCGTTCGGCCAATCGCACAGCGAACCCGGGACGCTCGTCGCTCGCCTTCAGCTCGACAACCCCCGGATGGACGCGCTCAACGACTTCGATGATCGGCCGTAATGTCTCGTGCGTCCCGTTTCCCCTCTTCCGATAGAACTCGGCTGTCACCGCGCTTATCATCTGCGCCGCGGTGACGCGGCCTGCGAGATACCCGGTGAGCAGCTCGTTAACGGAAGAATCGTAAGACGTCATTCGAGAGCGCGAGGGCGATGATGGCAAGCACGACGAGCATGCCGACTTGCGTGAGGCGCAGGCGCACCTGCGGCGAGAGCGGTTTGCGTCGCACCGCTTCGGCAACCAGAAACATCATGTGGCCGCCGTCGAGCACGGGGATCGGCAGGAGATTGAGCACCGCGAGACTTACGG
>DASZNX010000398.1:0-3110 GCA_035551075.1 Gemmatimonadales bacterium
CGTCACGCCCACCACGCTCGTCATCGATTCATTGCCTGTGTACCAGTACACGCAAGCCGAGGCGGAGCTGTGGGGCGGTGAAGCACTGCTGGAAGGAGACATCGGCAACGGGCTGATCGCGCGCGGCAGGATCGAGGCGGTCCGGGGCACGAACCTGGCCGCCCACGAGCCGCTGCCGCTGATGCCTCCGTTGCGCGGATCGGTCGCATTGAGTTTGCGCGATCGCCTCGGTGTGGAGGTGGAGGGATACGCGAAGCAAACGCGTCTCAATCCGCTGGACGTCCCGACCGCCGGGTACGGGCTGTTGAATCTCTTTGGTGGAGGAGACGTGCGCGCCCTCGGCCGGCCGTGGCGCATCGACGTCACGCTGCACAATGCGCTCAACAAGCGCTATCGCAGCTTCCTCAGCCGCTACAAGGAATTCGCGGACGATCCGGGGCGCAATCTGACCTTCCGGTTGTCGACTGGCTTCGTGGACTAGCGTCTCACGCCGGCGGCGGTTGTCGCTTCGTCCAGAATGGTCCAGATCCGGTCCACCCAGTCCGCGTGTTCCGGTTTCATCAGGACCGAGCGCAGGCAGATGATCGCCTCGCGATCGCTTTGCATGTCTTGCACATCGATCAGATGCAGCGGTAACGAGGCGATCGCGAGGTGCAGGCCGCGCTGCGCGGCGAGCGCGAAGATCTGCCGTGACAGCGCGGACGCGTCGCTGACGCGCGGCGCGCGCGGCGCCCACACCAGGATGTCGAGCTCGGGTGGTGTCCCGGTGACGAACCGCCGGTCACGGCGCAGTCGTTCGTAGAGCGCCAGCGCCGCGGCGCGACAACGTTCGAGGCCTGTTGCGAATTCACCCTGCTTCACCAGCGGAAACATCCGTTGCGTCGCCCAGAGCGCGACCGCGGCGGCGCCCGGTCGCGAGCATTCGAGCGCGATCTCACCCAGGTGAAGGTCCGTGGACGTGTAGTAGGTGTACGGCGAATCGTGGCGATACAGCCGGCCCACCGATGGATCCTTGAACAGCACGCATCCGCACCCGTACGGCTGGAGTCCATGTTTGTGCGGGTCGATCACGACTGACGCGGCCTCGCGCATGCATTCGAACGCCAGCCGGGTTTCGTCTTCGAGATTGCCCGCGAGCAGGAAATAGCCTCCGTACGCCGCATCGGCGTGAATGCGGAAATCGAACCGGCGCCGCAGATCCACAAGAGCGGGCAGTGGATCCACCGCGCCGGTCGCGGTTGTCCCCAGCGTCGCGACCACGGTCCCCACGCCACCGGCGGCCAAGCGGCGCTCCAGGGCGTGCGCATCCAGGCGCCCGCGACGATCGCACGGAATCATTTCGAACGGAATGCCGAGCACGCCGCTGATCCGTTTATGCGTGTAGTGCGCCTGCGTGGAGGCGAGGATGGTCTTTCCCGGGTGCAGCTGGCCGGCGATCCACAGCGCCTCCAGGTTCGCCATCGTGCCGCCGCCGCAGAGATGGCCGAGGTGCGTGTCCCATCCGATCATCTTCGCGAGCTGCGCCACTGCTTCCTTCTCCATCGCGGAGCTGGCGCGGCCGCCATCGAGCGCGTGGTTGTTGGGGTTGATGCGCAGCGCCATCTCGTACGCTCGCCGAGCGACGTCATGCGGCGGCTTGAGCATCTGGCCGGCGTAGAGCGGATCGCCGTAGGGATAGTTGTCTTTGAGGCGTTCCGCGACTTCCTGCAGCACTGCTTCGAGATCAGCCTTCAAATGCCCTCAAGTACATCCGATCCCAGGCGGCGGGGATGCTTTCGCGCGGCGAATACGGACCGGGGACGTACGCGCGCGAGCTGACGCCGAGCTGGCTCTGCTCACAGATGTGCCAGTCCTGGCGGTTGGTGCGATCCCAGAATTCCTCGGCATCCTGAATGTTGTAGCCCGCGGCGGCCGGCGCATCGGGGTGCACCATCCATTCGCACACCACGCGCGACTGCGCGGCGGACACGGGCCAGACCGTATAGAAGACCGCGTAATCGGGATGCAGGCTCAGCATCATCGTCGGAAAGAGCGCGTAGTAAAACGCCCGGTGCTGGTCTTCCGACGAGAGCGTACCGAGCGGCAGGGCACATGCCCGCCCAGTCATCGTCGCGCTTTCGTTGGGTGCTTTGATCTCCATGTAGCCGCCCAGGAACGGGCCCTCGATCAGGTCGTTGGCGCCGCTCGTGTAGGGCAGCTTGGTGGAGAGCTCCGGGTGAATCGTGGGGCAGTGGAGGCACTCGTTGTAATTCTGCAGGATCAGCTTCCAGTTGGCGCGTACGGCGTACTCGATGCGCCGCACCGTCCGTACCGCCGGAAGGTTGTACTGCGCGAATCGTCCTGCCAGCGGAGCGAACCACTGCTCGGCAGGGACCGCGGCGGGATCGAGATTGACGAACAGAAATCCTTCCCACTCCGCGAGAGCAACGCGATGCAGCGGGTAGGACTTCTTGTCGAATCCTTCCACTTCATTCATATGCGGGGCGCCGATCAAGCGGCCGTCGAGCGCGTACGTCCACGCGTGATACGGGCATTGGATCGTTTCGGACAGGCGACCCTGCGGCGTCTCGCACAGGCGCGTGCCCCGATGACGACAGACGTTGTAATACGCGCGCCGCTCGCCCGATTGATCTCGCAGCACGATGATGCTTTCACCGGCGATGTCCACGACGACATAGTCGCCGGAACTCGCGAGCGCGGCATCCCGGCCGATGCAGATCCAATGATGGCGGAAGAGCCGCTCCTGCTCTTCCGCAAACACCTCAGGCGACGTGTAGTAGCGCCCGGGCAACGTCTTGGCGCCCTGGCGATAGCTCTCGACCGTTTTCAGAAACGTCATAGGATCTCGCGCGCCGCGTTGCGCCCGGCTGCCCCCGGAATGCCACCGCCGGGGTGCGTGCCCGAACCGCACAGGTACAACCCCTCGATGGGTGTACGATAGCGGCTCCAGCCGGGGACGGGGCGCATGAACAGAATTTGGTCGAGAGTGAGCTCGCCGTGGTAGAGGCTCTCCTCGGCAGGCTCCACCTGCACCTGGTCCGGCTGGACATGTAACGTCTGCGCCACCCGGCTTGCGAGGTCCGCATGACTGCCGCAGCCGACATACTGGA
>DASZNX010000399.1:0-7610 GCA_035551075.1 Gemmatimonadales bacterium
TCGCTGGTGCCGCAGCCGCGCGCTTGATTGTGGCTCGTTCGCGAGAGCGGGTGCAAAGCGGCTATAACGGTGGACCCGTGACGCTGGCATTCCCGCGCACGAGTGATGAACAGGTGCGTGCCGGGACCACGACCGATGCAGTTCTGCGCGAGCTGGTTCAGGGGATCACGCAGCTACGCGCGGGCGGGACGGCGGCGCCGCTGCTACGCTTGATGCTGTTGCGGCGCCTCGGGTCGAGCGTTCCGGCCTTCCGTTCTGCCTTGCTGCGTTACGACGCCTACCTCGATCTGGCGGCCCGAGCAGCCGCCGAGAACCGCGCCCTCACCTCCCGCGAATTCCAACGCTGTTTCCCGCGGGCGGCCGAGGCGGATGTCCAGTTGGTCCTGTTTCCTTTGTTGCTGCAACAACCGGTGGAGCCCAGGCAGGTGGTCCCGCAAGACCGCGAAGTCCTAGCTCGCCTGCGGGGGATCGTCGCGCATCTTCCCGCGGAGGATCCGAAGGTCGACGCACTGTCACAGGTGCTCGACGGTCGCGCTGCCAAGACCATCGTCTTTACCGACGCGCAACCGACCGTGCGGTACCTCATGCATCGGCTCCGACACCGGCGGATCGCGGCGGTATTCGGACGCGCGGCCCGGTTCGGGACGGACACGGCGCCGCGTCGTGAGGTGCTCGAGGCCTTCGCGCCCCGGGCGCAGGGGGCACCCGCGCCCGCCCCGGCTCTCGAGACCGATCTCCTGATCGCCACCGATCTGCTGAGTGAGGGCTTGAATCTCCAGGATGCTGAGCGCGTGGTGCACTACGATCTTCCGTGGAGTCCCGCTCGGTTAGCGCAGCGTGTCGGGCGCATTGATCGATTGGGCTCCGCACACAGTTCGATTGCCACCGTCACTTTCTTGCCACCGAAGGAGCTTGCGGAAGCGTTGGCAATCGAGGAGCGGCTCGCGGCCAAAGTGAGCGCCCAGCACGTCGCGGGCGCTCATGGCCGCCTGGACTGGTGCGATCAGCTTGCCGAGCTGGGAGCGCATGAGCAGGCATCGTCGGGTTCGTGTGCCGCCGGTCTCGGCAGCCAGGACGCGGTCGTTCTCGTCGTTCGAATCGCCAATCTGGTGGATGCAATCGTGGTCCAGGATGGCGTTGCGCGGACGAATCCCGCAGCGGCGACGCGTTTGCTCACGGATGCCGCGAATTTGCCGCCGGTTCCCGTCGATCAGACCGCGCTGCGGCGGGCGATCGAGACCGCGGCCCCACTGATCAAAGCGCGACTCGCAGCCGTTCAGGACGCCCGGTGGCGCGCGAGCGATCGCGACCGGTTCGCGCGGCGTCTGATTCCCTGGGTGCTCTCGGCCGCGCGCCGCGCGGCACGGCGCGGCGATGGGGAACAGCTCGGCGCGCTGGACGCGCTCGTCTCGCGTCTGGCGCTCGGTATGACGGCCGGTGAGGAGCTCTTGCTCGATGACATCCTGTCGCAGCGTGAATCGCTTTCCGTGAATGCTCTCCTGGCCTGGCACATGCGTTTGCCGCCGGTCGACTGTGAGGACAGAACGGACGGCGTAGAGCTAGTCGCGGCATTGGCTACCACATTAGCTTGAGCGGGTGCCCACCCTCCCACTCACCACATTTCTCTTCGATCTCGATGGCACGATCATCGACTCCATCGAGCTGATCCTGCGCTCGTATCGCCACACCATGGAGCTGCATCGCTGCAACGAGCCCATGCCGCCCGACGACATGTGGATCAAAGGCCTCGGCACACCGCTCTGGGCACAGTTCGGCCAGATAACCGAGGATAAAGCGGAGATCGAGGCGATGGTGCAGACGTACCGCACCTATAACCTCACGCATCACGACGCGCTGGTGAAACCGTATGAGGGCGTCGTAGACGAGATTCGCAGGATGAAGGATGCCGGGCTGCGTCTGGGTGTGGTCACCAGCAAGCTCCGCGACGGTGCGATGCGAGGACTGCGCATCTCGGGCCTGGACGACGTGTTCGACATCGTCCTTGGCTGCGACGACGTCACGAATCCCAAGCCGCATCCTGAGCCCGTCGTCAAAGCGGTGGAGGAATTGGGCGTCCAATGCGCGGAAACCGTGTTCGTTGGCGACTCCCGCCACGACATGGAGTGTGGTCGCGGCGCCGGGGTGAAGACTGCCGCCGTGCTGTGGGGCCCATTCGACCGGGCCCATCTCGAGGATCTCGCGCCCGACTACTGGCTGGAGAAACCGGCCGACCTGCGCCAGCTTTACGAGCCATGACACGCTTTGTCCCCTTCGAGCTCGAGCGCTGGCAAAGCACCTGGGAAAACCGGGTGCGCTACAATCTCTCTGAATCCGGCGTCCACCCGCTCAGCATCCAGGAGCTGCTCGGCCTCGCCGGGGCTTCGGCGGTGCCCCTCCTCGACATCCGCCTCGGCTACAGCCAATCGAATGGCACCGACCTGCTGCGCGAGCGCATCGCGGCGCTGTATCCGGGCGCCGCGCCCGATCAAGTCCTGGTCACCACCGGAAGCGCGGAGGCGAACTTCTGCGTCTGCTGGCGACTCATCGAGCCGGGCGACAAAGTCGCCGTGATGATGCCGAACTATATGCAGACGCCGGGACTCTCACAAAACTTCGGCGCGCAGGTGCGGCCCTTTCATTTACAGGAAAAGGAAGAGTGGGAACCGTACGCTGAAGAGGTGCGCACGGCGATTGGGCCGGGCACGAAACTCGTCGTCGTTACCAATCCCCATAATCCAACCGGTCACGTGCTCTCCGCGGAGCTGCGGAGGGTGATCCTCGAGCGCGCGCAGGAAGTCGGCGCCTGGCTCCTTGCGGATGAGGTCTATCAGGGCGCCGAGCGCGACGGCAAGACAACGCAGTCGTTTTGGGGCAGCGGCTATGACCGGGTCATCGTGGTCAACGGTCTGTCCAAGGCGTACGGTCTTCCGGGACTCCGCATCGGCTGGATCGTCTCGCCGCCCTCCTTCAGCCAGGAAGCGTGGGCGCGGCATGACTATACCACGATCGGCCCCGCCGGCGCCTCGGATCATCTCGCTGCAGTCGCGCTCGATCCGCTGGTGCGTGAAAAAATCATCGATCGCACGCGGCGCATTTTGAAGTCGAATTATCCGGTGATGGAATCGTGGCTCAAGGCGTTCGGCGACCTCTTCTCCTGGCACGCGCCCCGCGCCGGCGCGATCTGCTGGGCACGCTATCGCGGTTCGATCCCCGCGACTGAAATCGTCGAGAAGCTTCGCGCCCAACATTCCGTGCTGCTCTGCCCCGGTGATCATTTCGGAATGCCCGGCTTCCTGCGGTTCGGCTACGGTGGCGAGTTGAAGCATTTCCAGGAGGCGCTCGCCGAGACCGAGCGCGGCCTGCGCCGCCTGTTCAGTGACTGAACTCCACGCTGTTCTCGTTGCGCGTTTCCCGTTTGCCGTCAGTTCGTGAAGATCATTCCTCTCGAATCATTCAGGGATAGGATTCCCCTGGGCGTCGCGATCGCGGCCGTCGAGCGTGGCTTTCGCGCGCTGGCGCTCGGCGAGGCCACGCTCCCTGATCCGCTCGTCGCCGAGCTGAAGGAGGGGAGCGCCGAGGTGCACGTGAAGGGCGCGTACCTGAAGGGCGCTCGCCATGTAGTGATCAAGCTCGCGACCGGCTGGTACCAGAACCGCGAGCTCGGCCTTCCATCGGGCGACGGACTGTTTCTCTTGCTCGACGCGAACACCGGCGCCCCAACGTTGCTGCTCGCCGAGCACGGCTATCTCACGGATTTGCGCACCGCGGCTGCGGTGGGACTTACGCTGAAGTACCTCGCCCCGAAACACAGCCGTGAAGCGCTCCTCGTCGGCGCGGGTGCCGTCGCCAGACTCTCGGCACGCGCGATCGTTGCGCAGTTACCCATCGACACTCTCACGGTGTGGAATCGCACGCCGGCCAATGCGGACGTGCTCGCGCGGGAGCTGATGGCGAGCGGCGTCGTGAAAGCGCGCAGCGCGGCGGCACTCGAGCCCGAGGTAAAACGGCACCACGTGATCGTCACCGCAACGGCGAGCACCACTCCGTTGATCAAGGCGGCATGGGTTGCAAAGGGAACGCACATCACTTCGGTCGGCACGGGCAGCCCCGAAAAAGTGGAGCTCGAGCCGGCGCTCCTCGCAAAGGCCAACAAGGTCATTGCCGATCGGATCGCGCAGACCGCCCGCTATGGCAATCTCCATCACGCGATTGCCGCTGGAATGCTTAAGCCCGAGCAGATCTACGGCGAAGTCGCGGATCTGGCGGCCGGACGACTCCCGGGCCGCGAGCAAGATGACGAGATTACGATTGCAGATCTGACGGGCGTCGGTGTTCAGGACGCCGCTATCGCCGCCACCGTAGTCGAGAGCCTCGGCCTCTGACGCAACAAAAGACAACAAGAACGCGAGACGTCGGTCATTCGCGCCCCCAGGACGGCACCGAAGTCGGCGTCGTTGCCCGGCGGGCCCGGAAGATGTGCGCGCCGCGCTCGACGCAAACGTCGCAGCGGCGCGCTTGTCACGAGCTGATCGCTACACGATCGCCCGCAGCAGCACGTAGCTGAGTCCCCCGATCCCTGCCGATGCCGGGATGGTCGCGACCCACGCCCAGACGATTCGTCCGGCCACACCCCAGCGCACCGCCGAGAAGCGCTGCGCCGCACCGACGCCCGTAATGGCGCCGGTGATCGTGTGCGTCGTGCTGACGGGAATGCCATAACTCGACGAAACGAAGAGGGTGATCGCGCCGGCGGTCTCCGCGCAGAACCCACCGAACGGCGTGAGCTTGGTAATGCGCTGCCCCATCGTTTTTACGATGCGCCAGCCGCCGGCGAGCGTGCCGAGACCGATGGCGGCGTGCGCGGCGAGAATCACCCAGACGGGGATGCGATTGGGATCGGTGAGATGAAACGCATGAACCGGAAAACCTACGAACAGCGCCTGGCTCGACACGAGCAGCGCCACGATGATGCCCATCGTCTTCTGCGCGTCGTTGGTGCCGTGGCCGAGCGAATAGGCAGCCGCCGAAAAGAGCTGCAACACGCGGAATGATTTATCAACGCGGCGTGGCAGCGATCGTCGCAGTGACCATGAAAATACGACCGTCAACAGCAGTGCCAGCACGAAGCCCATCACCGGCGCGACCACGATGAAAACGAGCGTCTTGGTCCAGCCACTGGCGATGATCGCCGAGAACCCCGCCTTGGCTACGGCGGCACCCGCATACCCGCCGATCAGCGCGTGTGAAGACGAAGTCGGGAGACCCAGCCACCAGGTGACGAGATCCCAGATGATGGCCCCCAGCAGCCCGGCGAGCACCACCGTGGAATCGACGATCGTGATGTCGATGAGCCCTTTGCCGACGGTCTTCGCGATCGCCGTGCCGAATACGAACGCCGCGACGAAGTTCCAGAACGCGGCCCAGACCACCGCGGCGGTGGGCGAGAGCACGCGGGTGGAGACGACGGTGGCGATGGAGTTGGCGGCGTCGTGAAAGCCGTTGACGAAATCGAAGAAGAGGGCGACGACCAGAATCGCCAGGACAAACCAGACGGAGCCCGCCATCAGGCGTGCTTGATCGTGATGGACTCGACCACGTTGGCGACATCCTCGGCCTCGTCGAGCGTGCGCTCCAGATTGTCGTAAATCTCCTTCCACTTCATCAACTCGATGGCATCCCGCTCCTTGTCGAAGAGCAGTCCGAGCGATTCGTGGTAGATCGCGTCGCCTTCTTCCTCGAGCTGCTTGGCCTCGATGCAGTACTTGATGACGTCGTCGCCCTTCTTAAGCCGCGAAACGGCCTCCGCCAGCACATCCATCATTCGCTGCAGCACCTCGACGATGCGCAGCACTCCCTGTGGCGAGACTCCGAGGCGGAAGATCTGCGCGCGCCGTGCTGTGCCGTCCATCGCGTCCATCACGTCATCCAGATCCGAGGAGAGTTGGTGAATGTCCTCGCGGTCGAGCGGCGTGATGAACGTGCGGTCGAGACGATTGACGACTTCGTGCGTGACCTGGTCGGCCTCATGCTCCAGTCGCTTGAGCGCTTCGATGTGCGGGGTGCGGCGGTCCGCGGGAGCTTCGAACAACTTTCGCAGGATTGCCGCTGCTTCTTTATTGCGCGTAGCGACTTCGGTGAAGAGGTCGAAAAACTCCTCTTCACGAGGCAGGAGACGCACGGTATCTCCAGGGCGGTCGTTGGCCGGAAAAGATAGCGGCGACTGGTAACGGTCACTAGGTTAGGTCATGACTACCACCCCGATGCAACGCCAGCCGGTCGAGTTCGTCCGGGCCATCACCCGGCTCGACGCGACCGCGCTCGTTGTCGGATCGATGATCGGATCCGGCATCTTCATCGTCTCCGCGGACATTCTGCGCCAGGTCCATTCGCCCGGCCTGCTGCTCACTACCTGGATCGTATCGGGGATCGTGACGCTGCTGGGCGCCCTGTCCTATGGCGAGCTCGCCGCCATGTACCCCAAAGCGGGCGGCAACTATGTCTATCTCCGCGAGGCGATTTCACCGCTCTTCGGCTATCTCTACGGCTGGACGCTGTTCGTGGTGATTCAAACCGGCACGATCGCCGCCGTGGCCGTCGCCTTTGCGCGGTTCACCTCGGTCCTCTGGCCCGGGTTGTCGCCCGACGTGATCCGTGGGCTCGGGACCACACTGCACATCCCGCAGCCCATCGGCGATATCGCCGTCGGCATCTCGCCGCAGCGCATCTTCGCGATCGCGTCGATCGTCCTTCTCACCGCGATCAACGTACGGGGCGTGAAGACCGCCGCCTTCATTCAGACCTCGCTCACCGCCATCAAGACTGCAGCCCTCGCGGGACTGATCCTGCTCGGCGTCACCATTGGCCGCAATGCAGAAGCCATAGCCGCGAACTTTGGTGCCAATTTCTGGGCGGGTGGCGCCCTGACCCTCGGCGTCCTGCCGGTCGTCGGGGGCGCGATGGTAGGCTCGCTGTTCTCGATGGACGCCTGGAACAACGTGGGGTTTGCCGGCTCCGAGCTCAAAAACCCCGAGAAAGACTTGCCGTTCGCGATGGGCGCGGGGGTCATCACGGTGACCACGCTCTATGTCCTCGCGAATGTCGCCTACCTCCTCGTGCTGCCGAACAGCGCGATCGCGACCGCACCCCAGGATCGCGTCGGCACCGCCGCGTTGCAGGCGATGCTGGGCGCGCCGGGACTCTACATCATGGCGATTGCGATCATGATCTCCACGTTCGGCTGCAACAACGGACTGATTCTGTCGGGCGCGCGAGTGTATTACGCCATGGCGTGCGATAATCTGTTCTTCAAGCCGGCCGCAAACCTGCATCCCGCGTACAAGACGCCGTCACTCGCGCTGATCGCCCAGGCGATCTGGACTTGCCTGCTGTGTCTCTCGGGCACCTATGGTCAACTGCTGAACTTCGTGATCTTCGCCGCGGTCATGTTCTATGCGGTGACCGCGATCGGCATCTTCCGGCTGCGCCAGAAGCATCCCGAGCTCCCGCGGCCCGTGAAGGCACCGGGTTACCCTGTGCTCCCAGCGCTGTATGTCCTGCTCACCGGTCTTATCGCGGTCGATCTTTTGATCCAGGACGCCACGCGGACCTAT
>DASZNX010000400.1:0-1519 GCA_035551075.1 Gemmatimonadales bacterium
ATTCGGGATCGAAGCCGTCGTGCATCGGATCGGACCGCTGCACGTAAGGCTCCTCGATCGCGCGACCGTTCACGTAGACCTGGCCGAGCCGCATCTCCACAATGTCGCCCGGCGCGCCGATGACCCGCTTCACATAGCTCAGCGTGGGATCCTTCGGATACGCGAACACGATTACGTCACCGTGTTGCGGAGTCTCGAATCCCGGCAGCCGTGCCTTGGTGCCGGGGATCTGCGCCCCATAGACGGCTTTATTGACGAAGAGGAAATCTCCAGCGAGCAGCGTGCGTTCCATGCTGCCCGAGGGAATCTGAAAGGCTTCGAGGAGGAAGGTACGAATGATGAGGAACAAAACGAGCGCCATACCCAGCGATCGCATCCAACTGTCGAACCAACGGCCTAATACGGAGCGTGGTCTGGACGGGTACGGCGGGGGTGATTGGGGCCGCGGCAGTGTTGCGCCGTTTCCAGCGACCGGGGCTCCCAAGTCATGCATGCAACTTATGTTAGCAAGCCGGACCGCACGGCGCAACAGTTACACCCCAACCACGAGCCGCACCCCATTGCCGAACTCTGATTCGGAATTCCGTCGTCGGGTCGGAATGCCGGACGCGGGCGGCGAGACAGGCGACGCGTCCCTCCCGTTCGATCCGCAACCAGGTGACGTCCGTCCCAGGCAGCGTGTCGAGCGCATCACCTTCGAGCGGCGCGCCGCTGGTCGCGAGAACGACGACGACCGACTCGTGCTGCATGTCGTCCATGTCCGGATGCTATGGACGGCGGCGTGATACACGTCACCATTCCCACGCGGGACGGAGCTTTTCACTCCGTATCGATCTGGGCTCGCTGGAGGTGTCCGGAGAAGTCGACGTAGATCGTCTTCGTTTCCGAGTAGAAGTCGTACACTTCCCATCCGCCTTCGCGATGGCCATTGCCCGTCTGCTTCACCCCACCGAACGGTAAATGGGCCTCCGCGCCGATCGTCGGCGCGTTGACGTAGGTGATTCCGGTGTCGAGATCCGTCATTGCCTTGAACGCGCCGTTGACGTCGCGCGTATAGAGCGAGCTCGAGAGCCCATACTTCACGTCGTTATTGATCCGGATCGCGTCCGGCAGATCTTTCGCCCTCAACACGGCGAGCACGGGACCAAAGATCTCCTCCTGCTCGACTCGCATCCCCGGCCGGACGCCGGTAATTACCGTCGGCTCGTAGAACCACCCGCATTCGAGCCGCTTGTCACCCTGCGGAAGCTTGCCGCCGAGCGCGACGCTCGCGCCTTCCTGCTTCGCGATGTCCACGTACTCCGCCACTTTTTGCCGGGCTTCTTCATGGATCAGCGGTCCAACATCGGTCTTCTCTTCGAGGCCGGGGCCGAGCCGTAGCTTTGCCGCGCGATCGGTCAGCATTTTCACGAACTTGTCGTGAATCTTCTCCTGGAGAATGAGACGGCTGGTGGCGGTGCATCGCTGTCCGGTCGTGCCGAATGCCCCCCAGAGCACCCCATCGAGCGCCAAATCGAGA
>DASZNX010000401.1:0-4297 GCA_035551075.1 Gemmatimonadales bacterium
GCGTCCTGGATTCCGAGCAGCGTGAGCGTCGTCGCACGGTCGGGGTCCAATCGGAGCGCTTGATAAAACGCCCGCGTCGCGCCGGAATCGTCACCTAACTCGCGCAGCGAGGCGCCGAGCATGTTGAAGATTTCGGGGTCCTGTGGATCCAGGGCGCTCGCACGGCGATACGCCGCAATCGCGCCTTCATACGTGACCGGATTGGCGACTTCGAGCATGCGGCCGCGCGCGAGCCAGGCTTCGGCGACAGTCGAGTCCGCGCGCAGCGCCTGGTCGGCCCGCCGGCGGCCCAAAGCGAGCAGGCTCTCGGGCGAGATCCCCTCGTAAGGCCACCCATAGTACAAGAACAGCGCATACCCATAGGCCTGGCGCGCGAGGGCCTCGATGAAATGAGGATCCCGCCGCGCCGCGATATCGTACTCGTCGATCGCGAGCTCGACCCCATGCGCGGTTCGCTGCGCCAGATAATGATTGCCTCGCAGGTAATGATCGTAGGCGACCGGGTCGCGACTGACACGTGTCTCGCGCGTCTGATAGCGGGCTGGTGCGAGTTGTCCCTCCACCTGCTCCGCGACGGCAGCGGCGATGCTCTCCTCGACGTCGAGGAAATCGGAATCGGGCCGATCGAATTGAGCGCCCCATACATGAGAGCCCGACCTGGCATGGACAAGCTCGACCGTCACACGGAAGCGGCTGCGCGCCCGCCGGACACTGCCGTTGACGATGTGGGTGACTCCCAGGGTCCGGCCGATGCTTGCCGGGTCCGATCGTGATTTTCCCGGCAGCGCGGCGAGGGCGGTCCGCGATTTCACGGCGAAGCGGCCCATTTCACCCAGGCGCGCGATGATCTCCTCCGTAAGCCCATTTGCGAGATACGCATCGGCCGAATCATCGGAGAGATTCGCGAAATAGAGCACGGCAACGCTGTTGGGCGGATGAGGGCGCAGCAACCGGCCTACCACCGCGCCCGTACCGATGACCGCGAGGGTGATTGCCACGGCGGCGGCGACCTTCCGCCGAACGAGGACGCGATACGCGGCCGCTCCGCCGCCCGACACGGCGGCACTCAATGCGGCTCCGCTGCGCCAGCGCTCGGCCGGTGACTTTGCCAGCGCCTTCGCGATCGCGCGCTCGATTCGGGGGTTGATCCCGGCGCGATAGGTACTCAGCGGTGGCGGAGACGCCGTGATGTGCTGCCGTAGCACACTCTCGACCGATCCCTGAAAGGGCGGAACGCCGGCAAGCATTTCGTACAGCACGCAGCCGAGTCCGTAGATATCGGCGCGTTCGTCGATGTCGCGACCGCCGCTGGCCTGTTCCGGACTCATGTACTGCAACGTCCCCACCGCGAGCCCGGCGTCCGTCAGCCTGTCACCGTGCGTCGTCGCCGCGGTAATCGCCCGCGCGACGCCGAAGTCCGCGACGATCGCATGCCCTTCCTCGAGCAGAATGTTTTCGGGTTTGATGTCCCGGTGAACCACGCCGTGCCGATGCGCGTAATCGAGGGCGTCTGCGACTTCGCACGTGATCCGGATCGCAACGTCGAGCGGTAACTGGTGCTCGCGGTCGAGCCGCTGCCGCAGCGTTTCGCCGGCGACATACGGCATGACATAGTAGAGGAAGCCACCCTGCTCACCCGAGTCGAACAGGGGAAGGATGTTGGGGTGAGTCAGGCGGGCGGTGACGCGCGTTTCCCGCACGAAGCGCTCCGCGGTAAGCGCGCACGCGATCTCGGGCCGCAACACCTTCAGGGCAACCGAGCGGTGATTCTTCAGGTCCTCCGCCAGCCAGACGGTCGCCATGCCGCCGCGTCCGAGCTCGCGTTCCACGCGGTATCGGTCGTGCAGAACTGCACGCAGGCGGGCCAGGAATTCGCTCATCCGTCCCTCGGACAACGGAGACGCTCTAGCATACGGGCTCTCCGGTTGCGTGGCCACCGCTTCGTTCCCCTTGGTACAATGGTTGGGATCGCCGCGCGTGCCGTTCGTGGGTGTCGTGCGAAATCACGTGCTAGTCCTCGTCGCCCTCGTTGGCCTCGTTCGCCCCGTGTCGGCCCAAGGACACGCTCGCGGAGTACGTGCCGACACGGTCCATCAGCGGACGCGCCCCGTCAGGGCGTTAGGCGAGCTGTTCATCGTGCAGCTCATCCCATTCTCCATCAACTACGTGGTTCGCGACAAAGAATGGGCGAAGGTCACCCTGCAGTCGTGGGAAGAGAATCTCGAGAATCCCTGGGCGTGGGATAACGACCACTTCATCGCAAATCAGTTCTCCCACCCCTACCACGGCAACCTGTACTTCAACGCCGCCCGAACCAACGGGTACGGCTTTTGGGCCTCTGTCCCCTGGGCCTATGGCGGGAGCGCCATGTGGGAGCTGTTTGGCGAGCAGTTCGCTCCTTCCGCCAACGACCTCCTGAACACGGGGACCGGCGGCATCACGCTGGGCGAGTCGCTCTACCGGCTGTCGTCGCTGGTGCTGGACAACCAGGCCACCGGATCCGAGCGCACCTGGCGGGAAATTTTCGCCGCGCTGCTCGACCCCGTGCGCGGGTTCAACCGTCTCCTCGACGGGGAGGTGTCCGGCAGACGTCCTAACCCGCCCGATTGGCGGCCGAGCCATGACCAGGGCGTGCTCGACGTCGGCTACCGGCGGATCGCCGTGAACAACTCGTTCAGCGGCTCGCGGGCCGCCGATCAAGCCGTCGCGGAGTTCCACCTCGTGTACGGCGACCTCGCGAACGACATCCGCTCCAAGCCGTTTTCCCATTTCGAGTTCGACGCCGAGCTGTCCGACAAGGCGAGCCAGGGTGAGCGCGGCCGACTTTCGCTCCTGACCGCGCGGGGGTCCCTCGGCGGTATCGAGCTCTCTCACAGTGCCACGGCGCGTCATACCCTCGGCGCGCTGCTGACGTACGAGTTCTACAACAACCCTGCCTTCGAATACGGGGGGCAGAGCGTGTACGGTGGTTTGATCTCCGAATTCCGCAAAGGCGATGACAAGGACGGCAAAAAGGTTCGGGCGACGACCGAAGTTTTGCTCCAGGGGATCATCATCGGCGCCACGCTTTCGGAGCACTATTACGCCGGCGAGGGCCGCAACTACGACTACGGGATGGGTCTCGGGACGCGCCTGGCCGCTTCGTTCGTAAAGCCGGGACGTGGCCTCGTCCGGCTCGGATGGGGCGGCCACTGGCTGCACACGCTGCACGGAGCCGAGTCGGCGCACTATCAAGGTGGTGCGTTCTTCGAGGCCCGCTTCTTCCCCCTGTCGAAGTTCGGGCTCGGCGCAAGCTACTATAACTACGAGCGCAAGACGGACTACACGGGATTCCCGCAGGTTACGCAGACCAGTCCAATGCTGAATTTCTTCGTGAGCACGGCGATACCGTCGTTAACGCCATGACACTGCGCGCCTGGCTCCTCCTCGCCGCCTGTCTCATTGCTGCGGTCGCGGCGTGCGCCGACCCCATTGTGGCGCTCGGTCCCGATAACCAGATGAGCGTGACGAACCAGCCTGGATTGTTCCGGTTCCAGGCGAAGGGCCTGAATAACGTCATCGACGACACGAGCTTCACGTGGGTGACGGCGGACAGCCAGGCGAGGATCCTGCACCACAGTCTCATCACGCACGGCGAGATGAACCTGCACGTTCTCGACGCGACCGGCGCGGAGGTGTACTCGCACGAGGTGTCGGTCGTCTATGAGACCGACACGCTCACGAACAAGGGAAAGCCGGGGTCTTGGACAGTGCGGTTCGAGATCAAGGCCGCGACCGGGAAGATCGACGTAACCCTCGAGACTCCGTAGGAGGAGAGGACTGAAACAACCATTTTCGAGGTTGCGTCATCCAACAAGGAAACCATCCCGGATGATGCATGCTGTCCTTGTCGGTCTTGGCTGCCGTCTCGCTCGCGCTGCAAACACCAGTTCGTTCTGATCCACCACCTCCTCAGCCGGCCGATCCGGTCCCAGCAGCGCCTGTGGCCGCGATCCCCAGGAGCGTCAGCGCGACGCGTGCCGCGCACGAACCGGTCATCGATGGTAAGGATGACGATGCCGTGTGGCGGGAAGCGCGGCCCATTACCCAATTCCAGGAATGGCGCCCCAGCGAGGGCGGCAAGCCGCTGCTACCGACCGAATTGAAGATCGCGTACGACGCGGCGAATCTGTACGTGTTCGTTCGCTGCTTCGATCCCCATCCCGACAGCATCATCACAGTCCTCGCGCGCCGCGACTACTTCACGCCATCGGACATGGTGTGGCTGTTCATCGACTCGTACCACGACCGGCGGACC
>DASZNX010000402.1:0-5078 GCA_035551075.1 Gemmatimonadales bacterium
GGCTGCTGCTGTGTGACAACGCCTTCTTCCACGGCGCAGCGGTGAATCCTCGGGACAAGTCGGCAGCGGCGCGTGGGGTGCGCGCGTTCAACAAATTGGCAGCCGGCGATCCGCGGCTCGTTGCTACGATCGTGCCGGTGCGGGACGGTCTGGTCGTGGGCCTCAAAGTGGGCGACGCCGCATGACGTGGTGGCAAGCGCTGATCGACGCCGGAGCGGTCCCTGCCACATTCGCGCCGTCGCCGAGCGCCGGGCGAGGGCCAAGTGACGACACCGGCACTGAGCCGGCCGCCCTCGTCGAGGATGCGGAGCTTCAGGCGCATCCCATTCCCGAGCGCAGCACGGCATGGATTCCCCAGGCGGTTTCGTTTCTCGCGGGGATCGAGCGGTGGAGTGTGGTCGCCTACGACGGCGTGGTCCAGATCGTCAATGCCTACGTGGCAGCAGCGATCCGGCGGCGTGACCGCCGTGGCCGGCTCCAGACGACACGGGAGCGGAGCCGGACGTTTGCGATCGCGCCGGTCAAGCGAATGAAAGCGCCGCTGCGAGAATTACTCGAGCAGAGTGCGGCCGATGTCGAGCCGATCGATGACGAGCTCGTCGAGCAGCCGGCGCGGTATTTGGAGCAAGTCGAAAGCACGGTCCGTCGCGTACGCGCGGGATTGGAGCGCGATCTCGCGGAAGCGTGTGCCCAGGCCCTCCCGGCTGACGAATGGTTGGTCCTGGATGGTCTCCTGTCGCGATCGCCCGCCGTGGCGCGGCACCCGCGGGCGCTGGGTGTGATCAAGAGTCACGCCACGCAGTTTCTCGAAGGCCGTGGACTTGAACGCGCGTTGACGCTGCCGTGCGGGCATCGCACCAGTGTGTTCGCGGTCCGCGGCGGCCACACGCGCACCGAGGTGTACTCGTGGTACGTGCGCCTCTGGCCGTGGGAAGGCAACGATCTGCTGTACGGCCTGCTGCGGATCGAAGCGCGCGCGGACTCGGAGACCGTCGCGCGCGCGACCGCGCTCTCCGGCTGGCTCTGGGCGGAACGGACGCCCCTCGCGACGCCCGCTACGCGATGGGACCGGCTGTTGTATCCTTTACACAACGTGGAGGAATACCTGAAAGCCCTGGCCCCGCGCGAGCCCTCCCACCTGCGCCGCGTCTCCCGGCTACCTCAGACGGGGACATGATCGCGCGCCCTCTCCCTGACCAGCAAGCCTCACCCGCTCCGATTGGTCGCGTCGTCGCGACCGAGCTGAAACCGGCAACGCCGCATCAATTCCATTTCTGGACCGCAACGGAAACGAACATTGGAATTGGGGCGATCGTGAAAGTCGGAGCAGGAAGCGGGGGGGAGGGGGGGGAGCAGGAAGACAGAGTCGTGTACGGCGTCGTAACGGATGGATTCGCATACTCCGATCTCGCGACGCCGCTGCACGATGTTGTCGGTGCTGAAGGCGATCCCACGCGCGCCGCCGGCGCGCCCACCGCGCGCCAGGAGATCCGTTACTGGACCGCCGCCGTGCTGCGGCAAACGCCGGAAGAACCGCTGCAGCCCGTGCCGCTCGGCCTCGTGTATGTCGCCGACGATGCCGACGTGGCGCAGGCGCTCCGCATGGATGCCTTCCTTTATTCACCGGCGCCGACCGCGATCCCGATCGGCCTGTACACCTCCGCGGGCCGCGAGGCGCCGGTCTATCTCGATGCCGATTTCCTGCTCGGTCCCGAGGCGGCGCACCTGAATATTTCCGGTGTGTCCGGGCTCGCGACCAAGACCAGCGCGGTCGAGTTTCTCCTCGGCTCGATCTTCGCGCACTTCCCGGCGCACAAAGGGCGCATCGCCGCGTTGTGCTTCAACGTCAAGGGGCCCGATCTCTGCTTCCTCGATCAGTCGGGGGACCTGAGCGACGAGGACCGGCGCCGCTACGAACGCCTGGACGTGCCTCCGGCGCCGTTCGAGCGCGTCCGCTTTTATGCGCCCCTCAAGGCCGACGGCGTCAATCTCAATACGCTGCGAACGCATCCCGACCTCGTCGGCGACGTCGAGCCGCTGACGTGGGGGTTGCAGGAAGTCGTGGACTTCGCGGAAGTGCTGCTCAACCGGGACGACATCGACGCCAAGGCCGACGCCTTTATCGATTTTTTACGAGACCGCGTTTTGGGACGCACGTTCGAAGACGGATTCGGCGGGACTCATCGCGTTCAGACATTCGCCGACCTCGATCGGCTGTTTCGCTCGATCTTCGACGGCCTGGAGATCGCGTCCGGGGGCCGCAGCGGCAGTGACACGTGGCGCACCCATCACATCGCCACGATCCGGAAGGTCCGCAATCGACTGCTGAACATCTCGACACGCTGCAAGGGGCTGGTGACCGACGACGGGCCGTCCAGCGATCTGCCCTGGAGCGAGTTCACGGACCGCACGGTCTACGTGATCGACATCGCGAATGTCGATCCGCTCGGGCAGGACCTCGTGTTCACGCGCGTGGTTTCCAAGCTGCGCGAACAGCTCGAACGCCGCGAGCTCGGTGTGGACGCCGTAATCGTGTTCGTCGACGAGCTGAACAAGTACGCCCCGGGCGATGGCACGGAGACGTACGTCAAGAAGATGCTGCTCGACATCTCCGAGCGGGGCCGCTATCTCGGTCTCGTCCTGTTCGGCGCCGAGCAGTTCCGGTCGCAAGTTCATCGCCGCGTGGTCGGCAATGCGGGAACGCAGCTCTTCGGCCGCATGGACATGGACGAGCTCGCGACGCCCGGCTATCAGGTGCTCAGCCCCGCAACGAAGAGTAAGCTTGCCACGCTGCCGATTGGCGAGCTGATGGTGCGCCATCCGCATTTCACCCAGCCCATTTTTGTGCGCTTTCCCAAACCGCCAGTGTTGCGTGGCCGCGATGGCGTGGAGCGGTTTCCGCCCGCCGCCGACGTGCCGTTCGAGGACGCCGTCGTACGCCAGCTCGTTCGGCTCGACCGGCGCATTCGGCCCAATCAGGTCAAGGACCTCATCGCGGATCGCGAACCGGACGACGTGCGCCGCGCGCTCGCCGCGGCGCGTCGCACGCGGCCCGATGACGCGTTCGCGTACTTCCGCAAAGCGCTGGGAAACCGGATCACGGCCGAGGCTCCCGTGCCGAGGGAGCACCAGGCCGTACCGCCGTTAAATCAGATCTCGGATGAGCCATACTGAAATGCGCCCACAGCGAGCCGGTCTCTTCATCCTGGCGGCAGCCGGCTGCGGGGGCAGTGGTGGGGGTGGGGGCCCCAAAGTCGCGCTGCGATTTCATCCGCCCGCGGGCGCTGTCTATCACTACGGGCTCGAGCAACGCACGCAGCTCGTCGCGCAATCCGGGCCGCTCGCGTCGATGGGCAAGCAGCAGATGGTCATCCGGATGTACTTCACGCAAACGGTGAAGGGGCCCCTTCCTGTCACTGCCGGTGGAGCCGGCACTCAAGTGGATGTGGTTTTCGAATCCATGACGATGGAGATGCCGGGTGTTCGCTCCGATGTCATGCAGAGCGAGCTCGCCAAGCTTCGGGGTACCCGGGCCACCATCGTCTACGATGATCGAGGCCGGGCAACGAGCACCGATCTGACGCCGGCGCCGGGTGTTTCGCCCGAGCTCGTGAAGCAGATGGAGTCGGGCACCAACATCCTGACCTTTGGGTTCCCGGATCAGCCGGTAGGGAAGGGTGATTCGTGGACGGTAACGACCGAGCTCCCGCTGGCGCAGCTTCCGGGCACCAATGCTGAAGCGGCGGGTCCCGCGAAGACCACGCTCACAGTCCGCGAGATCCGCATCGATGGGTCCGACACCTCCGTCATCGTCGACATCAAGACCCAGTTTCCGCCGGGACCCATTCAACTCGATGTGGGCGGCCAGCGGGGAACGCTGAAGCTCGAAGGCGATCTGAAGGGGCACCAGCAGTTTTCGCTGACGCGCGGCGCCATTCTCGATGGCACGATCAAGGGCGCGACCACGATGAACATCACCGCACCCATCTTCGGCTCGCAGCCGATGCGCATGGTGTCGGAGACCGAGAGCTCGGTCTCACTGCTGCCCGATAAATGAAGCTCGCGCATCTCGCCGACCTGCATCTGGGGTTTCGCCAGTTCGACCGGCAGACATCCAAGGGCATCAACCAGCGCGAGGCCGATGTCGCCGAGGTATTCCGCCGCGCGGTAGACGATTTGCTCGAGCAAAAGCCGCAGCTGATCGTCATTGCCGGGGACCTGTTCCACTCGGTACGGCCGACGAATGCGGCGATCATGTTCTGTTTTCGGCAGCTGCACCGGCTGCGCGCGGGATTGCCGGAGACGCCGGTCGTTGTGGTCGCCGGCGAGCATGACACACCGCGCTCTACCGAAACGGGCGCGATTCTCCGCCTCTACGAAGCGCTCGGCGTCGAAGTCGCGGTGGAGGAGGCGCGCCGCGTCGTGTTTCCAAGGCTCGATTGCGCGGTGCTGGCGGTCCCGCAGCAGGCGCTTGCCACGGCCGAGCGCCCCGCGCTGCGTCCAGAACCCGGCGGCCCGACCCTCAACGTGCTGCTCACGCACGGGCGCTACGGCGGCCTGGGCGAAGAGCGCGGCACCATGGAATACGGTGGCGCGGAACTGTCGCGCGAGTTCCTGGCGCCGGAAAAATGGGACTACATCGCGCTCGGCCACTACCACTCGGCACAGTCGGTTGCGGCGAACGCGTGGTATTCGGGGAGCCTCGAATACCTCCCGCCGAATCCGTGGGGGCAGCTGCAGGACGAAGAAGCGATTGCAAAAGGAAAGAAGACTCGTCACGGCAAAGGCTACTTGCTCGCCGAGCTCCCGGGCGCGCGTGTCTCCTTCCGGCCCATCGCTCCGCTGCGTCGCCACATCGATCTCCCGCCCATCCAGGGCGCGGGCCTCAATGCCAAAGAGCTCGATGAGCAGATCGCGCAGCGAGTCGCTGCCGCCAAGATCGATGACCAGATCGTGCGGCTGCTCGTGTGGGATGTGGACCGGGCGACGGCGCGGGACCTCGATCACGCGGCGATTCGCGCGTACAAGGCGCGTGCCCTGAACTTCCATCTCGATGTCCGGCGGCCCGAGGCGCAGCG
>DASZNX010000403.1:0-2500 GCA_035551075.1 Gemmatimonadales bacterium
GCGGGAACGCTCGATTTCAATCTTGGAGTCAACTACGCGAAGAACAAGATCACGCACGTCGATTCATTGCCTCCAATTCTCCGCGGCACGGCGACGGAGCTCACGAGCATTCTCGATCTCGTCACCAAGGTCGGCATTGAAGAAGAGCGGCCGGACTGGCGCGGCACGCTCACCACGCAGTACACGGTCAGCCGGTGGCATGGCCTCGCTCGTGTGTCGTATTTCGGCGGCTTCGCCTCCGCACAGCCCAGCTTTACGGATCGCGAAGTTTACGGAGCCAAGACACTGATGGACGCGGAATTGGGATATCAGTTCAGCGCGTTCAACCTGTCGATCGGGGCGCGGAACGTCTTCGACGTCTATCCGGACAAAGCCAAGCTCGAATACAACAACAACGACAACACCTTCCCCTGGGCCGCGGCCTCGCCGTTTGGCTACAACGGCCGCTATCTGTACGCCAGGGCGGAAATGCGCTTCCTGCAGTAATGCACGCTGGCTCACGCTTGAACGGAGGAAGGTCTATGATGGCCGCAAGCCGTTTGCTGAGCATGGCCGCTCTCGCCGCCCTGTTGTACGGCGTCCCGGCGTACGCCCAGAACGGTCGGATCACGGGCACCGTGAAAGACGAAAGCGGCACCGCGCTGTCGGGCGTGACCGTGCGCGCGACCAACCAGAAAACGAGCGTGTCCAGCCGCGCGACCACGACCTCGGACGGCACCTACACCATCACGGGTCTCGCGGCGGGTACGTACACCGTCGCCGCGTCGATGCCGGGGCTGCGCACGGTCTCGCAGAACGTGACGGTCGGCGCCGACCGGACGGTGTCGCTCGACCTCGTTCTCCAGCCTGTCACGCTCGAAGCGGTGACGGTCACCGCCATGTTGCGCGAACAGGAGCTGGCCAAGGTGCCGTTCTCCATCGCGGCGCCAACGGAGCAAGCGCTGCGCTTGCGGGGCGCCGAAAACATCGAGGCGATCTCGCAGAACGTCGCGGGCTTCAGCGTGCAGAACCTCGGCCCGGGACAGAGCACGGTGGCGATGCGCGGCGCGTCGTCCGGACAGATCGCGCGCGACCAGCCCGGCGTGAAAGAAGAGGTGGGCTCGTATCTCGACGAGGTGCCCATCTCCCTTTCCCTCTTCACACCGGATATCGACCTCTTCGACGTGTCGCGCGTGGAAGTGCTGCGCGGACCGCAAGGCACGCTGTTCGGCTCGGGCTCATTGGGCGGTAACGTGCGCTACATCAGCACGCAGCCACAGATGGGGCAGACCCAGACGTTCGGGGAAGTCGGCATCAACACGATTCGTGGGGGCGCGTCGGGAAATAACGCCAAGCTCGGCTACAACGCGCCGGTCGGTGACAAGTCCGCGATCCGGATCGTGGGCTACAGCAACCAGCTGGGCGGCTGGATGGATGCCGTGCAGCCCACCCACATCGCCGCTCAGAACGTGAACGGCGGCAACCGGACCGGCGCGCGCGTTTTATGGCGCTTCGAGCCGAGTCCGCAATTCACGATCACCCCGCGGCTCGTGTACCAGAAGGTGCAGATGGATGGCTGGAATCGCATCGATGCGTTCAACATTCTGGCGAATCCGTACACGACATCGCGTCCGCCCGTGACCCTGGGACCGCGCGAGTTGTTTACCCAGGAGCCAGAGCCCTACACCGACGAATTCACGCTCGGCGATCTCAACCTGCATTACACGATGGGTGGCGGGCTCAGCCTGACATCGGTGACGTCGTGGACCAACCGCTACATCATGGTCGTGCGCGACGGGACGGCGCTCAGCGCGAGCGTCACCGGGGGCACGATTGGCCTGCCGGAGAGCGTGTATGAGCTCTCCTCGCCATTCAACGACAACACGAAATCGAAGGTCTGGACCCAAGAGGTGCGCCTCGCCGGCGAACAGAGCAACCTGAAGTGGGTCGTGGGCGGTTTTTACAGCCACAACAAGCGCCACTACGGCCAGGACCTCTCAATCCCGGGATTCGAGGCGGCAGCGGAGTCCGTGGGCGTGAAGATTCCGACCACGGGATTGAAGGCTCCGAAGGACCACATGTTCTGGTCGGACCTGCAGTACACTCTGAAACAGGCGGCGGCGTTCGGAGAAGCCACACTGACGGCAGGCATGCTCGATCTCACCGGCGGCCTGCGCTACTACAACTTCGACGAGCATCGCGATCAGATCTTCGACGGCATTTTTACGAACGACAACACAGGAACGGCCCTCGTCACCCAGCCTGGCAACACCAAGGCGAATGGCGTGGCGCCGCGCTTCATCGCCAGCTATCGGGCGTCCGATGCCTTCACGCTCAACGCGCAAGCCGCAGAAGGATTCCGGCTCGGCGGTATCAACGACCCCCTCAATTATCCGGCGTGCACCAAGCAGGATTCGCTCACGTTCAGCGGCCACAATTCGTGGACGGACGAGAAGGCGTGGAACTATGAAGTGGGCGCGAAAGCCCGGATCCTCGGTGGTCGAGGCTCGTTCAACGTGTC
>DASZNX010000404.1:0-13183 GCA_035551075.1 Gemmatimonadales bacterium
GTTGGACGGAGTTGCCCAGGTGAAGGTCACCTGTCCGGGAGGAACAGTGTCGGGCGTCGGATTAAATGAGTTGTTCTGTACGCTGATATTCGTCGTATGGCCGCCCCCACTGGGCCCCGACGAGTTACTGCTGCACGCGGTGATGAGACCGATCCCAACCACCACCGCGAGCGCCCCACGAACGACATGCATGACCCCTCCCGGTTCGAGTAGAGAGCAAACGCCGCTCGTCGTACACCGGGTTCCGCCAGCAGGTCAGGGTGTCGTTGTAACGTGAGACGCGGGTTAGTGGTGTTCGCGCTCCAGGGCGTTGGCAGCGAGTCGCGGCGACAGAATCGGATAACGTCCCGCAAACCATGCCCACGATAGCAGGAACAGTCCCCCGAAGAAGAGCGTCATGCCGATCTCCGGGACTCCGATTGCGGGGCCCGCGCCTCCGTTAATCGAGGGCACGACCTCGAGGTAGCGCTCCAGCCAGATGCCGATGAGGCTCACCAGGGCGAAGCCGACCATGGTCGGCGAGAACTTCTTCGGCTTGACCCCGAGCAGCCCGATGAAGGGAATGAGAAAGACGAGTAGAAAGACCGCGACTCCCACGGGCCGCCAGGCACCGGAGAGGCGATAAAAAATGAAGTAGGTCTCCTCGGGCATGTTGCCGTACCAGATCACGAGATATTGGGCCCACATCAAGTACGCCCAGAAGACGGTGAACCCGAAGCACAACTTTCCCAGGTCATGCTGCTGTCGCGACGTATAGATGGCACGCAGGCCCATGGGGCCGCGGAGCGCAATCGCGAGGATCGCGAGCATCATGAGTGCCGCGAGGAAGCTTCCCATGAAATAGAAAATGCCGAACAGGTTGCTCACCCACTTATGCGCCAGCGACATGATCAGATCGAACGCGAGCAGGCTGTGCCCGAAGGCGAACGCCAGCACCAGAATCGCCGCGTCACGGGCGATGATCCCGACGTCCTGCTTGCGATCGACCGGCTGGCCGGTCTCGAGCTCGCGCAAATCGGGCGCGGTGTCGTGCCGCACGAAGCGCCAGGAGAGCCACGTCAGCACGACGAGAATGAGTCCATTGCGGAGGAAGAACCATCGGGTCGTCAACCAGAAACCATCTTCGGGCCGGGGCTGGTGAATCCACGTGAAGATGTATTGCCGGCCGATGATGAGTCCGATGAACAAGACGACGGCGACCGTGGTGAAGGCGGTCCCCGCTTCGGCAAAGCGGATGACGACCCCGCCCCAATGTCCCTTCGCGAGCTTCAGGGAAGCGGCAAACACAACCATCGCCTGCGCCACTCCGACCCAAAAAACGAAATTGGTCGTGTAGGCCCACCACGTCCGCTCCGGATGTCCGCTCATCAGGCCCAGGACCAGCACGATACCGCCGAGGATCGCCGCAATCCCGCCGACGAGCGTCAAACGCGTCACCGGAGCCGAGCGCGCCTTTTGAACGAGCTCGCTCCGCGCGACGGTTGCAGCCGTCACCGCGCTCCTCGAGCGTTGAGCTTGAGATTGCGCACGTAGTTCACGATGTCCCACCGGTCGTTGCCGTGGATCTTGTCGCCATAGCGGGGCATCAGGCCGCGGCCCATGCGTTGGGCCTCGACGACCATGCCGTAAATCATGCCGTCGCTCATCTGCGGCCGCGCCGGATCGACGAGGGACGGAATCCCGGGGAACGGGCCGCCGCCGGTGATCGAGACGGGGCCATTGCCTTCGCCGCGCTCGCCATGACAGACCTGGCAATAGGTCTGATAGAGCCATTGGCCGCGATTCAGGGACTCAGCCGTACGCGTGCGCGGGTTCGTGAGCCGGTCCGCCGTTTCGCGGGTGAGCGGCAGCTCGCCGCCGGACACGGGCACCGCCCCGTCCACCGGAGGAATCGGCCGGGCATACGGTTTGATGTTGCGTTGATGCCGCATCGTGGCGAACCAACCGACCTTGTGGACCACGTTGTCGGGCTCGCAAGCAACGATGGCAACGGCGGCAATGGCGCCAAAAACGATCGCGGCGACTCGGGCGTTACCCACGACGCACCTCTTCAGCCCCTGATCCCTTGAGCAGCGTCTCGACGCTCGCCGCCTTGTCCGATCCGGCGGGGACGAAGACGCCGAACTTGTCGTTCGTGAATCGCGCATCGTACTGGATCGTGCCGAGGCGGCGCGCAGCGAACAGCGAGTTCAGCAGAATGCCGAGGATGGTCGTGAGCGCGCCGAACAGAATCGTCATCTCGAACATGATGACGACGTATGGCGGGATCGACAGGATCGGCTTGCCGCCGACCACGATCGGCCAGTCGCCCGACATCCAGAGCGTGAGCCAGGCGCCTATCGTGCAACCTGCGATGCCGCCGATGAGCGTGAACATGCGCACCGGACTCACCGGCTGGCCGAGCGCATCCTCGATCTCGTGCCGCGGGATCGGCGAATACACAGTGAAATCGGTGTGCCCGGCCGCACGCAGCTTCTTGATCGCGTCGAGCGTGGCATCGAGGTGCGCGAAGACACCGAGGACGCCCGCCGTCGGCGGCGGATGAAAAATCTCGCGCAGCGGTCCCGGCAGCGGCATCCGCGTTTGCGCCGTCATGCGTGCGTCGCCCCCGCCCCCGCTCCCGCGCGCGCCGCCTGCCGCCGGGGCGGCGGGAGAACTTCCTTCACTTCACTGATCGAGACCGCCGGGAAGTTCTTCACGAACAGCAGGAACCACATGAAGAACCAGCCGAACGAGCCGGCCATAATGCCCCAATCGGCCCAGGTCGGGTTGTAGACCGCGTTCGTCCAGGTCGTGAACGGCTCGCCGGCGAGCGACACCACGATGATGACGTAGCGCTCGAACCACATGCCGATGTTGACGAAGATCGAGATCACGAACAACGCCGTGATGTTGGTGCGGACCGTCTTGGACCACAGCAGCCAGGGCAGAATGCCGTTGCAGATATTCATCGTCCAGCTCGCCCACCAGTACGGTCCGAAGGCGCGATACCAGAATGCCGCCCGCTCGAACGCGTTCCCGCTGTACCACGCCACGAAGTTCTCCGTCATGTAGGAAAAACTGACGATGGAGCCCGTGAGCAGGCAGAGCTTGGCGAGATTCTCGAAGTGATCGACGGTGATGATGCTCTCGAGCTGGAACAGCTTGCGGATCGGCACGAGGAGCGTGATCACCATGCCGACGCCCGAATAAATCGCGCCGGCGACGAAATACGGCGCGAACAGCGTCGCGTGCCAGCCGGGAACGAGCGCCATCGCGAAGTCCCACGACACGACGCTGTGCACGGACAGCACGAGCGGTGTCGCGAGCGCGGCGAGATAGAGATAGCCGCGCGTGTAATGACGCCACTCCTCGTTCGTCCCCCGCCAGCCGAGCGCCGTGATCGTGTACAGCTTCTTGCGCCAGCCGGTCGCGAGATCGCGCACCGCGGCGATATCGGGAATGAGTCCCATGATCAGGAACACGGTCGAGACCGTGAAGTACGTTCCGATCGCGAACTCGTCCCAGATCAGCGGCGACTTGAAATTCGGCCAGAGGCCGCGCTCGTTGGGATACGGAATCAGCCAATAGAAGTACCACTGCCGCCCGATGTGGATCAGCGGGAACAAGCCGGCCGTCATCACGGCGAACACGGTCATCGCTTCGGCGGTCCGATAGACGGCCGTGCGCCAGCCCGAGCGGAACAAGAACAGAATCGCGGAGATCAGGGTCCCCGAGTGCGCGATACCAACCCAGAAGACGAAGCAGGTGATGAAGACAGCCCAGTACACCGGGTGCGAGTAGCCCGCGAGCCCGAGGCCGTAGCGCAGCAGATAGAGCAGCGTGATGATGCCGATGGCGAGCAGCGTCAGCGCGGCGCCGAGCAGCAGGAAATACCCGCGCGACGGAGTGCCCAGGGTCCGGGCGATCGTGCGCGTGACGTAGTCGTACGTCACCCGCGTGAGCGTTGCGCGCTGCTCAGCCATGGCTGGGCGTTTCCTGCGCCACGACGCGCGCGAGATACGTGATGCCCGGCTTGGTGTTCAACCCGGCGAGCACGTGATAGCCGCGCGGGTCCGTGGCGAGCTGCGAGACGCGCGAGCGCCGGTCGTTGAGATCGCCGAATACGATCGCCTCCGACGGGCAGGTCTGTTGGCACGCGGTGACGATTTCGCCATCGCGCACGCCGCGATCCTCGAGCCGGGCCTGGTTCTGCGCGCCGCGAATGCGTTGCACGCAGAACGTGCATTTCTCCATCACGCCTTTCTCGCGCACCGTCACATCGGGGTTCAGCAACATCGACAGCGGCTCCGGCCACGCCTCGTACTTTCCGCCGCGCTCGGCGTAGTTGTACCAGTTGAAGTAGCGAACCTTGTACGGGCAGTTGTTGGAGCAGTACCGTGTGCCGACGCACCGGTTGTAAACCTGACCGTTCAATCCGTCGGGCGTGTGATACGCGGCGAATACCGGGCATACCGGCTCGCACGGCGCGTTGCCGCACTGCTGGCAGAGCATCGGTGTGTTGACGGCGCCTTGCGGCTCGCCTTTCTCGTCCGTGAGCCAGTACCGCTCGAGCCGCATCCACGACATCTCGCGGCCGCGCTGCATCAGGTCCTCACCCACGGCCGCCAGATTGTTTTCCGCGTAACAGGCCGTCACGCACGCCGCGCACCCGGTGCACTTCGACAGATCGATGGCGAGGCCCCATCGCGGATGCTCGCCTTTGTAGTTGCCAAGCTCGTTCATCTTGTGCTGCTGCTCGCTCCACCACTCCACGGCGGGCGACGCGTACGACGGGGTTTCCTCGAAATGGAACGGATGATCGGTCGGGCGCAGCGATCTGGCGCGCGCGACGCCGAGCACTTCCACGGTGCCGCGGCCGCCCTCGCGGGGACTGCCCTCGGTCGTCACGATCTTGCGGTGCTCGCCGGTTTTGGTCGCGCTTGCGCCGACCATGAAGGTGCGGCCGCCGTAGTCGTTGGCCTGCACACCGAGCAGCTCGAACGCATTCGCCGAGCGATCCTTGGCGTAGCGGCCGTAGGCCGTGTGGCCCTGTCCGGTGGGAACCGCGAGCACATCCGACCGCACCGACCGCGTGATCCAAACGGGGAATTTCTGGCCGGCACCACGTGCCGTCTTCAGCAACAGGAAATCGCCGGTCGCGAGATCCCACTTCTTGGCGGTCTCGGGATGTACTTCCACCCAAGCGTGCCAGGCGATCTTGGAGACCGGGTCGGGGAGCTCCTGCAGCCACGGCTTGTTCGCCCCGCGACCGTCGTGAAGGACGGGATGCGGGAATACGACCACCTGTTGCTGGTCGGCCGCGAGCGCGGCAGGGGCCGCGGGGACGGCGGGGGCGGCGAAGTTGAGCTTCGAGAGGTCCGCGAGACGCACAGGGCGCGACGGAGGGGCCGCCTCTCCATACACACCGCCCTTCGCCAATGCATCGAACAGGACTTGGTCGCCGGTGTTTGCTGCAGCACCCGCGCGCGCTCCTCCCGCGTGGGTGCGGGGTTGCAGCCCGCGCCACTTGCCCTGGATGTAGTCTTTGAACGTGCCTGTCCGGCCGGCGAGCTTCAGAATCACGTCGGCGGTCTGGCGCGTCTCGAATACCGGCTGCACGACAGGCTGCTGAAACGCCGTCACCCCGGCGCGCGGGCGGCTGTCGCCCCACTGCTCCAGCGCGTGGTGGTCGGGCAGGATCATGTCGCAGGCGGACGCCGTCTCGTCCATGTAGGACGAGAAGCTCACTTTGTACGGGACCTTACCGAGCGCCTGCTGGAACGCGCCGGGAAGCGAGTGCGCCGGGTTCGCGCCATGAACCAAGAGCAGTGCGACGCGGCCGGCCGTCATGTCAGCCATCAGGCCGGCGAAATCGCTGAACGATGCGGCCGATCCGACGGCCAGGTCGGCGCCGAACTTTACCAGCGAGCCGACCGCTCCCGCGACGTAGTTCAGGATGTTGACGGCGGCGACGATTTCCGCGCCGTTCGCGTACTGCGTCGCCATGCCGCCCGCCACCGCCAGGCCACCGCCCGAGCGCGCGAACTCGCGCGCCAGCCGCACGATGGTGTCCTGATCGATCCCGATCGTGTTGGCGACCGCGCGCGGTGCATATCCTGCCAACAGGCCGACCAGTCGATTGGCGTCCGCGGGCACCCGAGTCAAGTGCTGGCTGACGATCACTTCCGCCATCGCGAGCGCGAGAATGCCTTCAGTGCCGGGTCGCGCCGCGATCCATTCGTCGGCGTTCATCCCGGTCAGCGAGAGACGCGGGCCCACGAAGACGAACTTCGCCATCCCCGCGGGACGACCGCCGTCGAACGCGTGCGCCTCGGTGAAGCCGTTTTGGAACTCGACCGGTGACAGCCAGGTGTCGAGGAAGTCGGCGCCAAAGGAGAGGAGGTATCTGGCGTGCGCGAAATCATATGTCGGTACGGCGGTTGTCCCGAACGTCATGCGGTTGCCGGCGCGCAAGGCGTCGAAGTTGAACGCCTCGTAGCTGTACCGGCGCCCGCCGACCCCTTTCAGCCAATCGTCCAGGAGATCGCCAAACGTCGATACCTCGGTGCCCGTGACGAAGGCGATTTTGCCGCGAGCTTCACCGACCTTGGCGCCGAGTCGCTGGATCGCGCCATCCCAATCGATCGCCTCGAATGTGCCGTTGGCGTTGCGCACCATCGGATGGGGCACGCGGTCCGGATTGTAGAGGCCCTGCAGCGCCGCCTGGCCGCGCGCGCAGAGCCTGCCCCGATTGATCGGCGACTCCGGATTGCCTTCGAGCTTGACCGCGCGGCCTTCGCGCACGCGCGCGACGACGCCGCAGCCGGCCGCGCATTCGCGACACGTCGTCGCGTAGTAGGTCGCCTTGCCCGGGATCTGATCTTCGGGCTGCACCAGATAGGGGATCAGTCTTTCGGTAGGCTCGGGACCGATGCCGCAGGCGGAGACGGCTGCCGCTCCGGCGCTCGTGACCCCGAGCACTTTCAGGAAGCGGCGGCGATTCATGGCGTCGGTCATGTCAGTAGTGACAGACGCTGCAGTCGCGCGTCACCTTGCGCTCCATGTGACACCGGACGCACCAGCCCATGCGCAGAGTCGAGACCTGATAGACCTGCGGCATCTGCTGGACATCGCCGTGGCACGTCGTGCATGCCGCCGGTCCCAGCGCCTTGATGTGGCGCATGTGCGGGAAGCGCGCGAAGCCGGGAAGCGCGTGGATGCGTCTCCACTCGGGTGGCTTGCGATCCCGCGAGCTGTTGCGCAGCTCCTGGACCTGCGCTCTCTCGGCGCGCACCGCGGCAGTGTCGCCCTTCACGCCGGCGCGTGTTCCTCCGGCGACATAGAGATGGCAGCCCATACACGTCTGCAGCGACGGAATGCCGGGCTCGCTCGAGACCGCCGCCGAGTAGTGACAATACATGCACGGGATCTGGTACTCACCGGCATGGACGTCGTGGCGGAAGAAGATCGGCTGGCGCGGCCCTTTCAGGTCGCCCGAGTCTTTGACGATGGGAGCTTGATAGCGCTGAGAAGTCGTGGAGGCCTGCTGCCCATACACGACCGCAGGCGGGAGGGCGAGGATCAACACCACGACCGCAGCTGAACGCAGATGGCCTCTATCGGCTAAATCAGTAGTTCGGTTTCGGTGTGGGACACACAGCTACCCGAAGGCCACCGAATGTAACAACGGCTACTCCGGACGCGCCAGTAGTTGGTACTTCAGTCGGACAACGTCGGCGAATGCCTGGACCGCATCGAGGTCGGCGAATTCCATCCAACAATGGCGCACGCCTTCCGACAACATGCCGTCCTTGACGGCCTGTTTGATGACGCGCGGCAATCCGTTGGTGGCGGCGATTTCCTGTTCTTCAAGGCCCGACAGGACGAAGGTGCCGCTGACGCCCGATTGCATCGGGTGCAGATAGCCGAGTTTTCGCCCGCCGACCTCGTACATCCAGACCCATTTCCACGTGGTGCCGAGATAGACGACCTGTTCGGTCACGTGGCGCAGGCTGCGCAATTCTTCGCGCGCTTTCTTGAAACGTTGCGCCGCGCGGGCGGGGAGATCGCGGACCGGTTGGTCCGCCTTGGGACGTTGCCGGGGGCTCAGGTAGAGGTGCCCGGCCCAGTAGTCAGTGTTTGGTCGGATCATCGCGCCAAAATTACTGGCGTGGTCAAGAGCCTGAAGCGCGCGGGGTCGAGGAGCCGACCGCAGGACTGTTGCGGTACTGCCATATGGCCCTGAGGACCCATCGTCAGCTTGATGACATCGCCATTGCGGCCGAACCACCGTGCCGAGGGCTCGAGATCCGAGGGATAGACGAACAGCGGGAGCGACGCGACGGCGAGCGCTGCCTGTGATCCAATCCCCGATTCCGGCATCGTCCCGGCCCAGAGTTTCGCACCGTATTGCAGAGCGAGCCGGTAAATGCGGCAGACCTCCGTGAGCCCGCCCACGCGATGCACCTTGATGTTCCAGACCCTGGGCCCCTCCAGCTCCATGATCTGACGGGCCGCGCGCGCATCACGCAACGTCTCGTCCAGACAAATCGGCGTGCGCAGTCGTTCGCCGAGTCGCGCGTGACCAACGAGCTCGTCCGGGTGGAGCGGCTGCTCGATGTAGAGCAGTCCCGCAGCATCGAGCGCGCGCAACGCAGTCTCGTCACGAGGCCATTCGTACGCGCCGTTGGCGTCCACGGTGAGCGGCAGCGTAGAGCCCGCCATCCCCTGGCGCGCCGCGGTGACGGCCTGAGCGTCCCAGCCCGGCGCCACTTTGATTTTTACACGCCGGTAGCCGCGCTCGAGCGCCTCGTACACCCAGCGCGTGAGGATGTCGGGGCGGCGGTCGGGCGGAATGCCAAGCGCGACACCGCAGTCGACCGTCGCCGCCGGCGCGACGCCGAGATGTTCGCCCAAGAGAGCGGCGAGGCCGGTGTTGCGGCGGTGCGCGTCGAGATCCCACAGCGCGGTTTCGACGCCCGCGCGCGCGAACCAGTTGCCGCGGACGCTCTCGCGGAGGGCGCTATCGATTGCCTCCGGGCCCTCGAACTCGCGACCGACCACGCGCGGCACCAGCACGCGTTCGATCATGTCGCGCGCGCCCGCCAGCGTCTCTTCGGAATAGAATGGAAACTGGAACGGGGGCGACTCGCCGTAGCCGACATGGCCGCCGTCATCGTGGAGTGCGACGATCATGGATCGTCGCTCCGTCATCGCGCCGCCGGAGATGACGAATGGTTCCAGGAGCGGCAGGGTCAGCTCGAACAGCTCAGCGCGGGCGATACGCATCAGGAAGGAGGTCGAGGAAGCGGAGCTCGCCGTCACGCCGCTCGAGCGCGCCGGCGCTCTCGCGCTCCAGCAGGACCGCGATCAGTCCGTCGCGGGGATCGAAAAGCAACATGTGCAGGGCACGCTGTGTGCGCGAGCCACGGGTCGCCGGGTATTGATCGAGCGGCAACTGGAAGAAGGTGTGCAGCTGAACGGAGGAGCAGCCGCGAACGGCGTACTCCACGATCATGCGGCCAGAATTGATATTGCCGGTGCCGGAAAGGGGGCGGCCGGGGGCGGTAGGCGGCGGTAGGCGGCGGTAGAGGTCGAGCACTCTCAGGTTTCGGTCACTCAGTTCCGCACCGCCGTAAGCCATCCCCAGCTTCGAATCAAACAATCGATTGAACACCACGAGCGCATCCGCACCACTCGCCGCTTCCATCATTTCGCGCTGAAAATCGTCGTCGAAGCGGGCGTTCATCAGCTTCATCGCGAGGCGGACCGGCGCATGATCCCGAATGCGTGCCGGCACCTCCCGGAGCCACCGGAGAATCTGCGCCTTCTCGTCCGACAGCTGATCACCCGCGAGCGTGGGCGAGAAGTCCTTCTCGAGAGGCAGCGGCGGTTCCCCCCAGGCCTTCGCGAGGGCGCGCGTTGTGAACGCGTACTCCGCGTCGCGAAACGGTTCGTCGAGTCGCGGCAGATGGTATTTGACCGACGGAATGGCGAGCAGCCGGCCGTCGCGCGTGAGGTCCCGACCCGCGCGGACCAGCGCGAGATAGTCCTCGAACGTGCGGTCCCATCCCCTGCCCTTCCAGGTCACGGTCCAGCCGCCGTCGCGACGCTCGACTTTCATTTTGGTCTCGTGAATCGCCCACGCAGCCATGGATTGCGCGCCGCTCGCGTCCTGCGCGATGACCGTCTTCAGGACGGCGAACGCGAGCCCAGCGTCGGCGTCGGTCTCGAGCTGGTTGGTGTTGAGCGAGAGTTGGCCGGAGCCTTTGCCGATCGGATGCGGGAGCGGTTGGCCGAGGTAGCGCGCCGCCAGATCAATGCGATAGATGTCGCGCACGTGCGCCGCGAAATCCCGCGGCAACTCCCGTTTGAAGCGCTCGAAATCGTTAGCGAGAGAAGCGCGAGAGTCGGAATTGCTCATCTGGTGCCGCGCCACCGAGGACCGCGCGCGCGACGATCTCGCCGACAGCGGGACCGTGCTTGAAGCCGTGTCCCGATCCGCCCCCGACGATCCAGGTATTCGCCGCTCGCGGATGGCGGTCGATGATGAAGTGCTCGTCGCCCGACTGCTCGTACTGGCAGACGCGCGCCTCGAGCAACGGCGCGCCTTTCATGCCGGGAAAACGGTAGGCGAGATAGTCGCGCGCAATCTGGAGTGCCGCGGCGGTCGGGCTGCGATCGCCATTGGTCGGATCGAACGGTGGCCCCCGCGTATCGTCGGCCACCTTGAAGCCGCGCCACTCGTTTCCCGGAATGCCGTACATAAAGCGCGCGCCATGGTCCGCCCAGACCGGCATGGCATCTTCGGTGTACCGTCGATCCCCGGGAGGCGCGCCGAAGAAAAAGACTTCCTGCCGCGTGGGATGCACCCGCTCGCCGACGACATCCGGAAACAGTGGGCCGAGCCAGGGACCGCAGGCGAAGACGAAGCGATCGGCGGTCAGCCGGCTCCCGTCCGACAACTCGAGTGTTGACAGTGCGCCGCCATTCGGCGCGACAGGCCCCTGAACGGCAACCTGCCGGTACTCGCCGCCTTCGGTAAGGAATCCGTGGAGCACGGCGGCGCAGGCCCGCCGGGCCAGCAGATAGCCCCCGTCCTTTTCGAGAATTGCCCAGCGCACCTGGTCCGCATTGATCTGCGGAAAGCGTCGCGCGACATCACCGGCCTGAAGCACCTCGAACGCGACGCGCGCCTCATGGAGAATAGGAAGCGCCGCCTGCTCGAACTGCTCGTCGCCCTCCACGAGCCAGAGCACGCCGATCGGATGGTACAGCTGTTGCTGCCACCGCCGCTGATGTTGCTTCCACAGCGCCAGCGCGCGCACCGCCATGCGCGTGTAGATCGCGCGCGGTCCGTAGGTCGCGCGAATCACGCGCGTCTCACCGCCCGAGCTTGCCCGTGAATTCCCCGGACCCCAAGCATCGAGCAGCGTGACGCGAGCGCCCTGCCGCTGGAGAAACAGCGCCGTCCAACCGCCGAACGCTCCCGCTCCGACGACAACGACGTGCGGTTTCTTGGCCATGCGAACGCGACCTCCGAGAGCGGCCGCTCCAAGTGCGGCGCATGAAGCGAGAAAGGAACGTCGTTTCACCGGTTGCCGCGAGCCTCACGCACAAAGGCCCGCACCGCTTCCCGTTCCGCGGGAGGCACCGGAGGACCCCACGGATCGTCGCAGGCATCATCGGGGATCACGCCGTCGGCGGCGAGCGCCCACAGCATCCGGCGGATGTAACCCTCCATTGGCGCAGTAAAGGTGGCGGCCCCAAAGGCGTCGAGCTGCGTAGAGAGGCGTAAAAAAGCGTTGTGATCGTCCGTCCTCTTTGCCTCGAGCAGCTGCGCCTGGAGATCAGTCAATGCCGCGCCCATGCCGATCAGCGCGGCGCGCGCGCCCAGCATCAGCGAATAGCCGAGAAACCGATCCTCCCCCGTGATCAACAGTTTGTCGGGATGCTCGCGCATGACGGCGGCGATGCGCTGAAACGTCATGACCGAATCGAGCGTCGCCACCTTGATGCCGATCACGCCGGGCAGCGCGAGAACGTTATGGAGCGTGCGATCGCTGTAATCCGTGCCGCCGGCCGCGGCATACAGGTAGAACGCGATGACCGGAAGCTCCTGCGACAGCTCGTCGTGAAAGACCACGGGGTTGTCATGCGGCGGAAACGCGAGCAGCGCATCGGCGCCGCCACGTTTCGCGTCGCGCGCCATGATGGGACCATTCGCGCCGGCGATGATGAGCTTGTCGGGAAGCGCGGCACGCCACTCTTCGAGCACGACGCGCCGCTCATCCTCCGACAGGTGCGGCCCGCGGCCCGTATGCGCCCACACCGCCACGCCCGCTACCCGTTGCCGTGCCATCCAACTCGCGTAGGCACGTTGCGCCGGAATATCGACGTCCGCGCCGCGAAATGGCACGGGCACGGCGGGGATCAAGCCCCACTCCAAGCTGCGGCGGACGGATTCGCGGTCTGACAGGCGGGGAGCCTAAGCGGCTGTGAGGGTCTTCACGTTGCCCGATTCGATCGCGGTCCGCTGTTCCGGCGAGAGATCGAGCAAGTCGAGCTTCGCGACGCTGGTTTCGGGCAACCGCAGGGGTTGGCCGGTGCCGAAGACGAACCGCTCGACGCCAATCGTCTCGAGGAGTGTCGCGAGATGATCCTCGGGCGGTCCCCAAATCCAGCAGATGTCCCACCAGATGCGGCGCGCCTCGTCGGGCGTCGAGCCGAAATGCACTTCCTCGATGAAGCCCCGATCGGCGTGGGTGACGAGCAGCCGCACACGCGCGTCGCTGCGGATGAGCGCGCGCACGGCCGCCGCCGGGAGCTCGGCCACTCGATCGTTGGGATGGCGCTGCCGGCCGTCTTCCAATCGCACCGCAAGCATCAACGGAAGTCGCGCCACGCCACACGCCGCCGCGAGCGCGCGCATCTCGCCGCCCTCCGGATCGAGGCCGAGATAGAGTGGATCGCAACGTACGGCCGGTGCACCGGCTCTTGCGGCTTCGGCGACAACATCCTCCCAGTGCGCGAGTCCGGGATGCACGGTGGGGACCGGCCTAAACCGTCGCGTCTTCTGTGCGGTCTCGTACAACCAGACATTGCCCTCGGTCGGATCGCGCCAGAATAGACCTGGCAGGTGTGTTACCCACGCAGTCTCGATCGCGACGCGATCGAGTGCCTTGCTCAACGCGTCTGGTGA
>DASZNX010000405.1:0-6700 GCA_035551075.1 Gemmatimonadales bacterium
CTTGAGCAGCGTCTTCTGCCGTGACGCCATATCGTAGTCGTAGGTGGATGACGGCGTCGTCAGCGACGTATAGACGTAGCGCAGCAGTGGTGTGTCGAATTCGCGGTTGGTGCTGACATATGCCAGATAAGCGGGCTCACCGAAGTCGAGATAATACTCGCCCTTTCCGCTCCACGGGCGCACCCGCAACTGCACCAACCCATCCTTGCGCTCGGTGAGCACGAGGTAGTCGCGGAAGAACTCGAAATCCTCGAGCAGCACGTCGGGCCGGTGCGGGATGACTTCCTCCCAATTGTCACGCCCGGGCCGGGCGACCGGAGTACGCATGAGGCGAAAGTTCTTCGCGTGGTCGTTCGTGAGAATATAGAAGTAGTCGCCGAAGTGATTGGCGTAGTACTCGTGACCGCGCTCGCGCGGGATCAGCACCTTGAACTGCGCGTCCGGCTGATCGGCACGGATATAGTGGTACTCCGTCGCCATCGTTTGCTCGGATTGAATCAGGATGTATTGCCGCGACTTCGTCTTGAAGACCGAGGTGTAGTACGTCTCGTCCTTGTCTTCATAGACCAGCTGGTCCGTCGACGCCGGCGTGCCGAGGCGGTGACGATAGATCTGATAGGGGCGAACGGTGATGGAGTCCGGTTTGGTGTAAAACAGCGTGCGATTGTCTTCGGCCCAGGCCATGCCGCCGATCGCGCGCGGGATCACATCGGAGAGCATCGCACCGGTCGCGAGATTCTTGAAATGGATCGCGCCGACGCGCCCACCGCTCGTGTCCACCGTGAACGCGAGCAGATCCTCCCGCGGACTGACTTGCCACGCGCGAATCAGGAACGTCGGCTTGCCTTCGGCAAGCGCATTGACGTCGATGAGAATCTCTTCCGGCGCCGTCAGCGAACCGCGCTTGCGCGCGTAAATCGGATAGTTCTTGCCTTCAACGAGCCGGGTATAGTAGAAGTAGCTCCCCTCACGAAACGGCACCGACTGGTCGTTCTGGAGCACGCGCCCCTTCAGCTCCTCGTAGAGTTTGTCCTGCAGCGGTTGGGTGTGCGCCATCACCGCTTTCGTGTAGGCGTTCTCGTCCTCGAGATACCGGATGACCTCGGGGTTGCTGCGATCCTTGAGCCAGTAGTAGTTGTCGATGCGCACGTTGCCGTGCTCCTCGAAGCGGTGCGGCCGAACCGCCGCGACCGGCGGCGTGAGCGCCGGCGCCGCGGATGAAGGGGCTTGCTGGGCGACGGCAACGGCGGGAACGAAGGCCGCGAGGGCCACCAATCGCGTGTGTGAGAGCATGCGGTCGAATTAACGCTATGTTTCCGGCCGTGACCACCCCCGCTGCGCCGCTTGTCTTCGCGATCACGGGAGCCTCGGGCGCTCCGTACGCCGTCCGCCTGCTCGAGGTCCTCGCGAGTTATCACATCCCGACGTGGCTGCTCGTGTCCCCACACGGCTGGCGACTGCTCGGCGAAGAGTGTGGGATCAAGGACGAGGCAGCTTTGAAAAAAGCCACGGGGGGCGGGGGCGGGGGCGACTGGTCATGCATCCGTGCCTTCAACGACTCGGATCGCGGCGCCGAGCCTGCGTCAGGCTCGGTGCAGACGCTGGGCATGGTGGTGTGTCCCTGCTCGATGGGCACGATGGCGGCGATCGCGCACGGCACGAGCCGATCGCTGATCGAGCGCGCCGCCGACGTGACGCTCAAAGAACGGCGGAAGCTCGTGCTCGTGCCGCGCGAGACGCCGTTGTCGCTCGTCCACCTGCGCAACATGACGCTGGCCGCGGAAGCCGGTGCCGTCATCCTTCCCGCGGCGCCAGGATTCTACCAGCGGCCCACAGAAATCAGGCAGCTGGTCGACTTCATCGTGCAGCGCATTATTGACCACTTCGGCCTTGCGATCCCCCTCATCAAACCGTGGCAGGGATAGCATGGACGTCCGCGAGCTGCTGTCCCGTGAAGTCACGCCGGAGCTGTATCGCGAAGTGCGCGAGCTATGGAAGGCGCATTCGATTGCCGAGGACAAGCGAGACATCGCTGGGCTGATCGCGACGTTGACGCCGGACTGTGTCTATGAAGTGGTCGGCGAAGCGGGGGCCCGATGGGAGGGACACGCGGGCGCTACACGGTTTTACACCGAATTGCTCGGCGCCTTTCCCGACATCCACTTCGATCTGCAACAGATCGTCATCGGGCCGCAGGGCGTCTGTGAAGAGGCTCGCGTAACGGGAACGCAGAAAGGACGGTGGCTCTCGCGCCCTGCGACGGGCAACACAGTCGAGTTCCGCGTGGTGATTTTCTTCCCGTGGGATCCACGGCGTAAGAAGTTCGGGGGTGAGCGGGTCTTCGTGCAGACCTAACCGTTGCCAGCCTCGCATCGCGTGCGCAATTTCCGCGGCACCGTTACCGGGAGCACTCCCTGCTGATCTCAACCTGCATCGCCCTCGCCAGTACCTTCCTGCAGCTGGGGGACTCGCTCCCACCGAAGCCCGCGCCGCCGCCCTCCGCCTGGCGCAGGGTGATCGGGGCGTATCTCAGCGGCCGCGATACGGTCTATGTGTACGAGGATGGCGGCGCGTTGTTCGCGCGCACCGGACAGGACTCGGTTGGCCGCCCGCTGACCGGCGCGACGGATACCGCCTTTAGGCACTGGTCGCGTCTCCAGATGGGCCCCGCTGAAGGTGGAGGCGGCCAGCTGCGGCTCCAGCCGGTCCGTCCCGTGGCCGAGCTGCTCAGCGCCGATCGCTCGCTCACTCCGCCGGCGGAGAGCGGCGCGTTTATCGCGCCCGACCTCGTCGAGCCCGCCCGTCTCGATTCGACGATTCGACTCGAGATTCGTTATGCGACCACCAACAACTTTCTGAGCAGCGTCTTCTATTCATCGGCGCACGCGTTCCTGCAGCGTCCGGCTGCACAGGCCCTCGTGCGCGCGTCCCGCGCGCTTCGCGCACTCGGCTACGGTCTGCTGATCCACGATGCCTACCGGCCGTGGTACGTCACGAAAGTTTTCTGGGACGCCACGCCGGCCGCCTCGCGCTGGCTTGTGGCGGATCCTAGCAAAGGCTCCAAACACAATCGCGGCGCCGCGGTCGACATTACGCTGTACGATCGCGCGACGGGAAAGCCGATCGAGATGCCGTCGACCTATGACGAAGCGACGCCGCGAGCGTATGCCGACTTCCTGGGCGGGACATCGTTGCAGCGCTGGCATCGCGCGCTGCTCCGGCGCGCGCTCGAGACTCAAGGGTTCACGGTCAATCCGAGCGAGTGGTGGCACTTCGATTTCCACGGCTGGGAGAAGTATCCGATTCTCGACGTTCCGTTCGAGGAATTGCTTCAGGCTGCCGGCCAGGACACCACCCGGTACACGCATGCCGACACATTACGCGGCTCGAATGGTCCGGGCCGGGCGTGGTGGGATGTGCAGTTCTACGATCTCCACACCCGCGTGAATCCCGCCGACTCGAGCATTACGGGATGGGACCGCATCACCTACAAGGTGCTGCAGCCGCCGCCCGCGATCGGTATGCAGATCGATTTGCAGGTGCCGCTCGAAGTCGACAGCATCGTGCAGGACCGGCGGAAGCTGCGGTACACTCGGGACGGCAATGCGTTCTTCGTCAGGCTTGCAGCGCAACAACGCGCCGGTGAGCAGCGCACGATCACGGTGTGGTATCATGGCAAGCCGCACATCGGCCGGCGGCTTCCCTGGGACGGCGGTTTCTCCTTCACGCAGGACAGCCTCGGGCACCGCTGGATCGCGACGGCCAACGAAGGTGTGGGCGCGAGCATCTGGTGGCCCAACAAGGATTACCTGGGCGATGAGCCGGACAGCCAGCGGATCGCCATCACCGTGCCCGACTCGATGATCGATGTCTCAAACGGCCGGCTGCGCGCCATGTCCAAGAATCGCGACGGCACGGCGACGTATGAGTGGTTCGTGAGCGATCCGATCAACAACTACGACGTCACCATCAACGCCGGGCATTACACGCACTTCAGCGACACGCTCGCGGGTGAAGCGGGAAAGTTGACGCTCGATTTCTGGCCGCTCGCCTACCACGCCGACACCGCGCGCGGCCAGTTCAAGCAAGTCACGTCCATGCTCAAGTGCTTCGAGTACTGGTTCGGTCCGTATCCCTGGTATGCGGACGGCTACAAACTCGTCGAGACGCCGCATCTGGGTATGGAGCATCAAAGCGCGATCGCCTACGGCAATCATTTTCTCAACGGCTACCTGGGACGTGATTTATCTCGGACGGGAATCGGGTTGACCTGGGATTTCATCATCGTGCACGAGAGCGCGCACGAGTGGTGGGGCAACAACATCTCCGCGCAGGATCACGCCGACATGTGGCTGCACGAGAGCTTCGCCAATTACGCCGAGGGTATTTACAGCGAGTGCCGGCTCGGCAAGGCCGCGGGCGCGGCGTACATGATCGGCGCGCGCTCCGGCGTGCGGAACGACAGGCCGATTATCCCGGCGTATGGAGTGAACGCGCAGGGCTCGGGCGACATGTATTCCAAAGGGGGAAACATGTTGCATACGATTCGCGCGATCATCGATGATGATGCCAAGTGGCGCGACATCCTGCGGGGTTTGAATCAACATTTCCGACATCAGACGGTGACGGGCAAACAAGTCGAGGATTTCATCAGCCAGCAGTCTGGCATCGATCTGAGCAAAGTGTTCTCACAATATCTCACGACGACGAAGATCCCGGTGTTCGAATATCGCATCGAGGGGAGCACACTATCGTATCGCTGGTCGGACGTCGTCCCAGGATTCGACATGCCTGTACGGGTGAATGTCCCCGGCCTTGGCACCAGGTTGCTACGGCCTACGGAATCGTGGCAGACACTCGCGATATCGCCGGGCGCTGGGGAGCTGACGGTCGACGAGAACTTCTATGTAACCGCCCGGAATCTCGGGGCGGCGAACGCTCCCGCACCTGGACGATAACCCACGCGTTTCTGTTCACTGATCGCGTTGCTCGCACTTGCCGGCTGTGCGCGCGGGAAGCCCGCGCCTGAGCCGTCAACACCGCAACCGGAGCGCCGGCCTCCCGCGCCGGCGCGGTCCGTGACACTGGACGACCTCTTGCACGACGATCTGGTTCGAGACTCTGCCTTCCCTTGGTCTCCGACCCGGCGGCTCACATGGGGTGATTTCCGCGGCCGGCCGCCAAGCAGTGGCGAGGAGGTCGCGAAGACGGCCTACGCCTTGTTCTACGCCTGGAAGTGTTCCGGCTCGGCGGGCCCGTTCGATTTTCGTGTGATCACCGCGTTCCGGCCGCGGCAATCGTGGGTCAAGGCGCTCGTGCTGCGCGACACGGTCCTGCGCCGCAGCGCGCTGGCACACGAGCAGACGCACTTCGATCTCGCCGAGGTGCACGCGCGCCGCATGCGGCGATACTTTGGCGCGCTCGCGAGTGCGTGCCGCAGGACAGATCAGCAGCTCACCGATCTCGCCGGACAACTCATCAACGAAGAGAAGGCCGAGCAGCAGCGGTATGATGCCGAGACGGATCACGGGCTGCGACGGGACCGGCAGGCCGCCTGGACCGCCGAGGTTGCTCGGCGGCTGCTGCAATGAGACTAGGCATCATCTCGGACACCCACGGCATGCTGCGGCCGCAGGTGTTCGAGATCTTTCGTGAAGTCGATCACATCCTCCATGGCGGCGACGTCGGCCGAGCAGATCTGTTGATCGAGCTCGAGGCGCTCGCGCCGGTGACGGCGGTCTACGGCAACAGCGACGATTTCGATGTACGGAGCAAGCTGCCGCAAGTCGCTCAGCTCGAGCTCGAGGGCTTTCAGATCGTCGTGACGCATGGGGATCAGGTCGGCAGTCCCACTCCCGCGAAGCTGCACGACGCATTTCCTGAGGCCGAGATCATCATTTACGGGCATAGTCATCGTCCGGTGATTGAATTGGTGGACAAGACCGTGACGGTGATGAATCCGGGCGGGGCAGGGGCGCCACGGTTTGGAATCCCACCAAGCGTGGGGATCTTGGAGCTCGAGCCGGGGATTCCGCCGCGCGGGAGGATCGTAAACCTGGCCTAATTCCAGCGCCCCAGAGGTCATTTCAGCAAGCACGAAGATTGCGACGACCCAGGGCATATGTCGCGCTCTAAGTCCCGCTTGCTTCTTGCAGTTCTCGGCGCGGTCGCGGCCGCAATCGTGGCTTATGTCAAGTTCGAGGATTGGGAGGTGTATTCCTACTTCGCGAGCAGCGACAAGACTTCCAAGAAGCCGAAGCCGAGATCCGAATGACGCGCGGGTGGCCTCTAATTGTAGCGGTCACGCTCTGCGTCGCGTGCGATCACACACCGGGTGATGTGTTGCCGCCCCCGCCCTCTGGCCTCCTGCCGCCTGAAAACCACGCGCCCGTTGCTTCCATTAGCGCGCCCTCGGAGGCAGTGCAGGGGGTCGGAATCACGTTCGATGGTCGAGGCTCTTCGGACGCCGACAAGGACAGCCTGACGTTCGCCTGGGACCTTGGCGATGGTTCGCAAACGACGGGGGCGCTCGTTACTCACGCCTACGCCAGCGAGGGGAGCTACACGATCAAGCTCGTCGTGCGGGACCCGCGTGCAGCGGCCGACACCGCCTCACTCACGATCCGAATCAATCCCCCCGGTCCCGTACCGCCTGAAAATCACCCGCCGGTCGCTTCCATTATCGCGCCGTCCGAAGGCG
>DASZNX010000406.1:0-8078 GCA_035551075.1 Gemmatimonadales bacterium
GACGTTGAACACGCTGTTCGAGCGTCGCTTCGGCTTGAACAACGCGCCGACGGCAGATCCCATCCGCGCGCTGCCGTTCCTGCAAACGGAAGAAAACTACTGGTCGGCGGGTTTCGGGGCGGAGTACCTGCCGGAGCAGGCGCCCTACCGGCTTAGCGTCCGCAGCGAATGGCGCGACGGGCAGGAGCGTACCAGCAAGCTCGTGTCCCTCGCGGGAGCGATGGATCTCACCAAGGCGTTCGCCGTGCTGACGCGTCAGGACTTCCAGGCGTCAGACGATCGCCAGGCGACGGGACGCGTCAATCACCAGCGGATCGCATCGCTGAACGGCATCGCATTCCGGCCGGTGGGTTCGGATGCGCTCAATCTGCTCGCCAAGGTCGAAGTGATCGACGAGCAGAATCCGTTGGGTGGCGGCGTGCTCACCGCGCAAACGGGCCACGAAGCGCGCCGGATCCTGACGGCCGAGGCGATCTGGTCGCCGACGTCGCGGTTCGAGTTTGGCGCGCGCTACGCGCTGCGCAACGCGGACGCGACCGTGACGCACACGGACAGCGTCGTGCAGCCGCTCACCTCATCGGCCGATTACGTCGGGTCCAGGCTCGATGTCGGGCTGCGGGCGTGGCTGCGCGTGCGCGGCGACGGCCGGCTGCTGCATGAGCGCACCAGCGGCACGATCCGCTGGGACGCGGCGCCGCAGCTCGTGCTCATCCCGGTCCGGGGAATCGAAGTCGCGAGCGGCTACCGCTTCGGCGATTTGCGCGATCCCGATTTCGCGGTGCGGGGCGGCGCAGGCTGGTTCATGACGATCGGCGCGACCATCACCGAGCAGTCGGTCTCGAGCATTGCCGGGTTCTGGCGCTCGCGGGGGAATCAATGACTTTGCAGTGTCCGCATTGCGGCGAACCGGCGACCCATCAGCGACGTGGCGTCCTCGGGCACTATGTGATTTGTCCGGCCTGCGCGAAGCATTTTGAGTGGGAGAAGACGCCGCCGCTCGAGACGGAGGCGGTGTGGGGAGAGGACGAAGAAGCGACGCTAGAAGAAGGCGACGCTATTTCCTAGCGTCGCCTTTCCCTAGCTGTCAGTCACGGATTCGGACTCTTGTTCGTGCTGTCCTGCACGTCGCGATGCAGCTCACGACGGTCCTGACGTTTCTCCCGCTCGTCGGCGCGGCGGTCCCGCTTGTCGCCGCGCAGCTCGCGCCGGTCCTGCCGGATGTCGCGCGTGTCCCGCTTCACGTCGGCTGAATCTCCTGACCTGATGTCCTGACGGCGCTCGCGCGCATCCTGGCGCACGTCGCGGCGGTCGCTGCGAATATCCCGCGAGTCATGGCGGACGTCGCGCCGGTCATGCCGGAGCTCGTGCCGGTCCTGCTTGACATCGCTGGGTTGCTGCGCGGACAGCGCGGCGGGTGTGCCGAGCCCGAGCGCGAGCAGGGCCGCGATGATGGTTCGCTTTCTCATTGCCTGACCTCGAGGTGACGGGTGCGGATGAGACGGTAACCGCGGGGGCGCGTTAATACCGTTGTTCGCGCCTCGTCCCCGGTGTGAGCATCGTCACCGGCGCGAGCCGGATCAGAACACGCGCTCCAATCCGATGGCGACGCCACCGCGCGTGAGGATGGGCTCCGAGTGGGTATAGGTCGCATCGACGCGTAGTCTCAGCCCTCGCGGCACGGCATAGCGCAACCCCGCTCCCGCGCTCCACGTGTCGAGCGATTGGATGGCGGAGCCATTGAAGAAACTCTCCTGACCGCCGGACCCGAGCATCGACACGGTGGTACGCGCGCTCACCGCGCGCGCGGCCTGAACCGATAGCGCCAAATCGGTTTGCTGCGTCGGACTGTGCGCGATGAATCCACGGAAGTTCCACGTCATCTTGCCCGATTCGATGGTTGCATGCGGCATGAACATGTCCACGGGACCGACCGGGTAGTTCCAGTGCCGATACCCGACACCGGCCGATGCCCGCGCGGCAACCAGGCCCGCGACGTCGGCTTCCCACGTGCTCGAAGGCAGAAACACCGGCTGCTGCGCCGTCCCGACCTCTCCGGTGATCCACAGCTTCGACGTCGGATGCCAGACTCCTCCGAGGCGCGCGGTGACATCGACATCGCCAAACCGGCCGACCCTCTCGATCGCGCCCCATCCGCCGTGTCCTTGCGTGCTCATGAGCGTCAGCTGCGCGCCGAGGGTGGACCAATCCTGGCTATCGGCCACCTTTTCGTATGAGCTCCAGGCGCCGACGCGAACGGTCTGCCCACGGCACGGCGCCGCGACGCACACCGCGAGCAGCGTCGCGACGCTAGCCTTGCCGAAGCCCTTGCGGGTCATGTCTCCCCAGACGTGCACGCGGCGCCATACGCTGGCGAAGGCCTTCAGGCGCCAGAATACCGTGCACTGCCGAAAACCGAAGTTCTCGAGCGCCGCGCAGAGGAGCAGCCGGAACAGGTCGCCGAAGCGTCGGTAGCGCCGGAAGCTCACTTCCTCCAGCACGACAGCCCAGATCGAGAGCAGCATGCCATAGCCCCAGGCGACCAGCACGAACAGCAGCGCGAACGAGACGTTCACCATGCCGAACGCCAGTCCCAGAACCGTGATCAGGTATCCGAGCAGCTCGATCAGCGGCGCCAGCATTTCGCCGAACGCGAAGAACGGCATCGCGAAGATGCCGATGCGGCCGTAGCGCGGGTTGAACAGCATCGTCTTGTATTGCCACATCGCGGCGATGAGGCCGCGATGCCACCGCTCGCGCTGGCGCGACAACACCTTCATCGATTCGGGCACCTCGGTCCACGCGACCGGGTCGGGAATGAACGGCATGTCGTACCGGATCCTGTTCCGCCGCAGATGGCGGTGCAGGCGCACCACGAGGTCCAGATCCTCGACGATGCTCGTCGGCTGATAACCACCGACCGCCATCACGTACTCTTTGCGAAACAATCCAAAGGCGCCGGAGATGATGAGATTGCCGCCGAGGCGGTTCCATCCCAATCGGCCGAACAGAAAGGCGCGCAGGTATTCGACCACTTGAATACCGGGGACCAGCCTGGTCGGCACTCGCGCATCGATCACCCGGCCGTCCTTCACGATGCAGCTGTTGGCGACGCGCACGGTGCCGCCCACGGCGGCAATCTCGCGGCCCAGGAGGAAGGGCCGTGTGAGCCGCAGCAGCGCGTCCGGCTCGATCAGCGTGTCGGCATCGATCGCGATGACGAGCGGGAAGCGGCTCGCGTTGATCGCGGCATTGAGGGAATCGGCCTTGCCGCCGTTTTCCTTGTCGAGCACCAGCAGCCGCGACCGCGTGCGCGAGCGATACAGCGCGCGCAGCGGCTTCGTGGGGATCGTCTCGGGGTAGACACGCGGGATCTCGTACAAATCGAACGCGTTCCGCAGCCGATCCATGGTGTCGTCTTTCGAGCCGTCGTTCACGACCACCACTTCGTAGTTGCGATATTCGAGCGTGAGTATCGCCGTGACGCTGGTCTCGATCGTCGCGCTCTCGTTGTACGCCGGCACGAGGATCGTGATCGGCGGTAACGCGTCGCTCTGCATGAGACGCTGGAAGTCCTCGTCCTCGGCGAGACGCGTCTGCTCCCAGATTTCCGGAATCGACAGAATCAAAAGCAGCGCGTAGAACGAATTGAGGACGAGGAAATACACGAGAATCGTGACATCGGTCGTTCCGATCACCGCCGCGAGCGCGCTCATGCGGCGAACTCCGCGAGCGCCTGCGTGGGAAGACCGAGTACCATCCTGGCCGTCGCTCGCGCCTGCGGATCCGTGCCAACCTCGGCGTCGAGCAATGCACCGCGACCCGGCTGCGCGAAGCGTGTCAGCGCGAGGGCCGCACGTAACCGCACCCACCAGGCATCGTCCCGCAATGCGGCCTGAACGAGCGCCAGCGTGCCGGGATCGGCGATCATGCCCAGAGATCGCACCGCCTGGGCGCGCACGACCCACGCGTCGTCCCTGATCAGCCGTTTCAGCGCAGCCACCGATTCCCGATGCGGAAAGCTGCCGAGTGAGCGGGCGGCCTGAACGCGTACCTCGGGGTCGGCATGATCCGCGAGCGCCGTGAGCGGCTCCCGGAGCGCCGGCTCGCCGAGTCGCGCCGCGAACTCCGCGAGACGGGGAAGAGCCGGGTCGCCGGTGTGCTGGAGTTTTTTTCGCAGATGTTCGACCACGACGGATCGGGAACGCAGCAACATCGCTGCGTAATACGCCTGGACCGTAGGCGGAATCTGCGGCAGCCGCTCCAGCGCCGTCAGCGTCAGCGCGGCGTTTTCCATCCGCTCGAGACAGGCGACTGCCGCGACGTGCACAGCCGGATGACGGTCGTGGATGAGTCGAGTCAGCCGCGCGATGTCCTGCGGCATGGCGGCAACGCTGAGGAACCGCGCACACTCGAGCCGCTTCCACCAGCGCGCGGAGTTGCTGTTGCTGCGCACGAGACGCGCCCACCAGCTGTGTTCCAGCGCAATCGCCAATTGACGCCACCGTTCGCCGGGGATCCGTGCCGACCACTTGACGAGCGCATCGATGGCGAGCGGCACAGGAAGGCGTGACAGGCCCACGAGCACTCCGGCGAGTGGCGCGGTGCCGGCGGCCCAGCGGCGCATGGAGGAATCGACGGCATCGCGCCGGGGATTCAGGCGCGTGCTGCGACGCAGTCGGAACCAGCGATTCAGCACGATCAGCACGAGGAGCGCGGCGAGCAGGCCGCCCTGCACCACCGCAACCACGATGAGGAAATGCCGCGCGTTCATCGGCCGACCCAGCGGCGAATTTTCTCCAGCGCGACGCGGAGGCTCATCGGCTTGACCATGTAGTCGAGCGCCCCCGCTTCCAGGCCGCGCAACTGCTCGGCCTCGCTACCGTGCACCGTCGTGAACACCACCCGGAATTTCCCCGGGCAATCCTGCGTCAGCGTTTCGAAGATCGAATAGCCATCCAGCGCCGGCAGGTCGACATCGAGTAACAGCAGAGGAGTCTGACCGCGGGTATCCAGCGCGCGCAGGGCGTCGAGCGCCTCGCGACCGTTGCGGTAGTGCACGAACCGATAGCCGCGTGCCTCCAGGCCAAACGTCAACAACTCCGCCAGTGTGGGGTCGTCTTCGACGAGGATGATTTCGGGAACGTCCGCGGGTGTCGAGGCTGGTGGAGCTTGCTTGGTGAACAATGCGGCCGCGAGGCGACGGACGAAGGCGCGCGCTTCCTGGCCGCGCCGGCGCGAGCCATTGGCCGGGCCGGGATGCTCCAGCCACTCTTTCGCGGCGCTTTCCAGCTCCGCCGCGACGATACTGGCCTGCGGGAATCCAAAGGAACCGGCGGAGCCGCGCAGCCGATGGGCGTCGCGGCGCAATCCTTCGATTGCAGCCGTGTCGTCTTCCGCGGCGATCAGACGTTCGGCTAGTTCGGCGATCGCCCCGAGCTGGTCGCGGGCTCCCTGGAGGTACTGGTCCCGTACGCCGGGAGGAAGCCCGAAATCGTCGACTCCTCCCTGGTTCACGGGCACCAAGATATAACTAGCTTGTGTTTGGACCTAATGAACGACCGCGAAGTCGGGCTCTGTGCGAGTTGTGCGTGGGTGCAGGTCGTCACGAACAAACGCGGATCGGTGTTCTACCGGTGCAGGCGCGCCGATACGGACTCCCGCTTCGTTCGCTACCCGCCGCTTCCAGTCCTGCGCTGCGCAGGCTACGAACGTCGAGTGGAACCGAATGAACCCGATCCGGCGCGGGGGGGCCCGTAGGACGCGCAGGCCCACCCCGCTCTCCCCGCCCCCTCCCTAGGCGAATTCTGTGCCGAGCTCCAAGGGTGCTCGTGCTGGCCTCTCTTGGAGCCATTTGTGACTTTGCTCACTTGCAGAACGCCCACGACTCCCTCACTTTGAACCGCCTTTTACCTATCTCTTTAGCGGAAAGGGACTTCGTGCAGCGGTTCTTGCTGAAGAACTTCGAGCGCATTCTCGTGCTGCTGCTCGTCGTCTCGTTGGTGGTCATCAACCGGCTCATCGACCAGAAACTCGCGTTTCTCAGCTTCTACTATTTGCCGGTGATTCTCGCGGGATTCTACGGCGGCCGCCGCTTCGCGGTCGGCTCGGCCGTGTTCATCGCGTCACTCACGTTCTTCTTCCAGGCGATCGAAGGCTTCGGCATGGAGGCCGGCCTGACGCCGGACGCTATGCTCACGCTCGTCCCCTGGGCCGGCTTTCTCATTCTGACGGGGTACGTCGTGGGTGGGCTGGCGGAGCAGCGGGCCGCGCGGCTCGCGGATCTGAAGAACGCTTACCTCGCAACGCTCGAGGTGCTCACCTATCACATCGAGTCCGCCGAGCGGCATCAGGAAGGCCATTCGACGCGCGTCGCCGAGCTGGCCGCGCAGATGGGGGTGGAGCTCAAGCTCCCCGAGAATGAGATCGAAAACCTGCGAATCGCCGCGCTGCTCCACGAGGTCGGCACGGCGGATCAGCGTCTGCTGCGGCTATTGTCCCGTTCGGTCACCGATGAAACGCTCGCGGTCGCGCGAGCGTTGCGCGGCGCCGCCGAGATCATTGCGGAGTACTCGCATTACTACGAAATCGTGGGCGACGATTGGGACATCGAAGCCCTGCCGATGGCCACGCCGGTCAAGGTGCTGGCCGTCGCGGATGCATTCGAAACGCTCCAGATCGCGACGCCGGTACGCCCGGCATTCACGCGGTGGAGCGCGCTCGAGGAGGTCGAGAAAGGCGCCGGCCGGACGTTCGCGCGGGAGTCAGTGCGAGCCCTGCGTGTTGTGGCGGGGCGTCCCGAAGTGGCGACTCCCGCCAAAGCGCTCAAGGTCGGTTAAGGATTGTCCTGGGGTGGCGGTGCATTGCGACCGCTCGCCACACCACCGGCCACACCAACGCCCAAAGCGACCGCCGTCCCAACCGTCACGATCGGGAGAATGGCGGCGGGAAGTGCGACCACCGCGGCTGCGGCGCCGGCGATTAAGGGAGCGGCAGGCTTTTTGACGGCGTCCACGTAGCGGAGGCGACGCCGCACGAAGTCGCGCGAGACAACGAAGCCGCCGACCAGCGCGGCGGCCGTCACGATCAGTCCCAACATGATGTTCTCCTGTAGGTACCGCGCTGTACGGAACTTGCCCGGGGTGCGTTTCAGGCGCAATGTCGCGTTTCATGGCGGTACCCAACGCTCGGCTTCGTGATATCGATGCGGCAGATCGCGCGCACCTGCTGAAGGTCGCGGTCTTCTTTGGCCCACCCTGCTTTGTGATGCTCTCCATGCTGTGGTATTTCATGCATAAGCAGGGATGGATTTCCGGTTGGGTCGAGCTCGTGCTCACCATCTTCAACATTCCGGTCACAATCGGCGCGATCTTCGCGCTGCACCGCGCCGTTGCCGCCGCGTCGGTCGGCTTCGTGAACACGGTGTTTGCGGTGGGCGACATCGCGCCCCCCCGCACGTATCCGCGGCAAGACGTCCTCATCGCGCAGGGGAAGTATGAGGAGGCGGCCGAGTGGTTCCGCGATCACCTTCGCATCGAGCCGGAGGATCACGAGGCCCGCCTGCGCCTCGCGCATTTGCTCGAGGCTCATCTTCACGGCCACGACGAAGCCGAACGGTTGTATCTCGAGATTCGCACTGCGGAGCCCACGGCCGGCAAGAACCTGCAGATCCGGGCGGCAAACGGTCTCATCGATCTGTATCGCAAGGTCGGAAAAATCGAGCGCTTGAAAGTCGAGCTGGCGCGCTTTGCGTATCAACATCGCGGCACACCGCTCGCCGATGGCGCGGCCCGAGAGCTGAACGAATTGAAACAGTCGGGATCTACCAGCGAATCGCGGCGCTTCCCCAGGTGAATCCCGAGCCAAACGCCGTCAGCACGAGCAGATCACCTGCCTTGAGCCGGCCTTCCGCGAGCGCTTCATCCAGCGCGATCGGAATCGACGCGGCGGTCGTGTTGCCGTACTTCTGGATATTGTTGAAGACCTGATCGTCCCGCAGACCCACCGCCTTCTGCACCATTTCGATGATGCGCAGGTTGGCCTGGTGGGGAACGAGTAGTTTGACGTCGGCAGGGGTGAGC
>DASZNX010000407.1:0-10620 GCA_035551075.1 Gemmatimonadales bacterium
TATCCTCGTTGCCCGGATCGGTGGTGAGCTGGGACAGCCCCGTTCCGTTCGACTTCATCCGATAAATGTCCCCGCCACGCGTGAATGCGAGTGTGGGCGCGGCGGCGCAGTCTATGGTAAACGCGGCCGGAGCCGTGGCCCCGCCGGACACCGTGACCGTACTCGGATTGAGACTCGTGACCGTGCAGTTCATCGCCGTGCCGATCAGCCGGACTGTGTAGTTGTCGGGCACGAGACTGGCAACCGTCGCATTTCCGTTGACTCCAACCGTCGCGCTACGATGGTCGGTCGCGCCGTCTATCAGGACCAAGTATCCGTCGGGGTCGAGATCGACACCCGTCGTCGTGGTGGCCACCTGGATGCTTCCGGTCTGCACGCACGTCACCGTGAAGGTCTCGTCCGTAATGGCAGCCGACTGGACCGTGACTGTACGCGGGTTTTGTCCCGCGAGGCGGCAATTGTCGGCGAGACCGTCCAACCGCACGGAGTGCTGGCCAATGGGAATGTTGGTATTCGAGACGACGGCATTGCTGCCTACGCCGGTGTTCCAGAGATCGTAGCAGTAGCTGTAGTAGTAGTAGTCGCACTGTTCATCGACGACCACGGTGTAGCCGTCCGGGTCGAGGTCCACGCCCGATGTGACCGTCGTGATCCGCAGCGTGCCGTTCTTCGAAGCGCAACTCACATTGAAGGTGCTGCGCGCGGTATCGCGCGTGGCGCCGCCGATCGTGACTGCGATGGTGCGCGGATTGTCAGCGCCGACTGTGCAGTTCGATGCCGCGCCGCTCAACACCAGGCGGTGGTTTCCGCCGGAGACGCCGCTGTAGCGGACGATGCCGTTCACGGAGAGGGCGCGGTACGGCGTGCTGTCGAGCTGGATCTGATAGCCATCCGGATCGAGATCGATCCCCGTCGTAGCCGCCACAACTTCGATGACACCGGTTGTGGCAGTACACGCTGTGGTGAATACGACGGGCGCGATGACGCCGGCCGTGACCACCACCGAGCGCGGGTTGTCCGCGGTCGAGCAGTTCGCGGCGACGGCGCCGAGGGTGACGAGGTGCGTGCCGGCAGTCAGGCGGGTCACCTCGACCACTCCGTTGGCGCCGATATTTTTGGCGGCGCCTCCATCCACCGATACCGTATACGCACTGTCGGCGTCGAGACCGGTCGTCACAGTACTCACGTGGACACCCGTGGCGACACAGATCAGCTGGAACATCACCTGCGTCGTATCGCCGCCGCGGACACTCGCGGATTGCGCGTTGACGCCGCTGACCGTGCAGTTGGCGGCGACGCCCTGAAGCTCCGCGCTATGGTTACCGGTGGCCAGGTTTGCTACAACGATTGTGTCGTTGATTGCGACTTGGTGTGAGATCCCATCGACCACGGCCATGTATCCGTCGAGATCGAGGTCGCCTCCGGTGGTGCGGACAATCAGGCGGAGCGCGCCGGAAGACGGCTCTGATGCCGTCTCACAGGCCTGGACCAGCAGAAACATCGTGACCACGACACCGCGGACAGTGAGTCGCGCGCGCATGGAAGGCACGGTGGCCTCCTGGTGAGGGTTTGACCGTGCGTAGCCGTTCGGGTTCTACCGCTCCTGCCTGGGCCGGGTATTGGCCTTTCGTACGACCTATGTAACGGACAGACGCCCGCGAATTTCCTGTGACGCGCCCCACCCCAATCGGGTCTCCCCCCTTGACGCGATGGGCTGCATCTCAATACCGTACGCGCGCGCCGCGCGCGCACTCTGAATCAATTCTTCCGCTGAGCCTGAACGCCTATCATGGCACTACTGACCCTGACCGACGTTGCCAAGCGGTTTGGACCGATCACCGCGGTGGACAACGTGTCGTTCTCCGTCGATCGCGGCGAAGTCGTAGGCTTCCTCGGCCCCAACGGCGCCGGCAAATCGACCACCATGCGGATGATCACTCAGTACCTGGAGCCCGATCAGGGACAGGTCTTGCTGGACGGCCAGCCCGTGGGCGAGCTGGGCCGGAGCGCGAAGCAGCGCATCGGCTATCTACCTGAGAACAATCCCCTCTATGGCGACATGCTGGTGGCGGATTACCTCGCGTTCATCGCCGATCTGCGCGGACTCGCCGGCAGCGAGCGCACGCGCGCCTTCGAGGACGCGGTCCCAGCGACCGGCATTGCGAGCGTGTTTTACCGGCCGATCGGCGAGCTCTCGAAGGGCTATCGCCAGCGCGTCGGGCTCGCGCAAGCGATCCTCCACCGCCCCGATCTCCTCGTGCTCGACGAGCCGACGGAGGGTCTCGATCCCAATCAACGCGCGGAAATCCGGCGGCTGATCACGGAGCTCGGCAAGGAGCGCACCGTGCTGCTATCCACGCACGTGCTCTCGGAGGTCGAGCACACCTGCGCGAGACTGTTGATCATCAACCGCGGCCGCGTGGTCGCGGACGGTCCCGTCGAGGCGCTGGTGCGGCGCGCGCAAGGCGCCGCGCAGATCTACGTCGAGGTCGAGGGCGACGGCGTGCTGGATGGGCTGCGCGGGGTCCGCGGTGTCGCCGCGGTCGAGCCTGCGACCACCTCGAACGGTCGCATCGGAGCGACGCTCACCGTGGCGGGCGACAGCGACGTGCGACCTGACGTGTTCCGGCTCGCAAGCAGCAGGGGTTGGACGCTGTACGAGCTGCACCAGACCACCGGTAGTCTCGAAGCGCTCTTCCGGGAGCTCACGGTCGGTGCGAAGCCAGAAGAGAGTCAAGCATGAAAACGGTCTGGACCGTCGCCCGGCGCGAAGTAAAAGCCCTGTTCGACCATCCGACCGGCTACATCCTGCTGGTCGTGTTCGTCGTCGTGAACGACTTCCTGTTCTTCCGGCAGGCGGAGCTCTATGGCATGGCGAGCCTGCGCCCCATGCTCGATCTGCTGCCCTGGATTCTGATGTTTGTCGTGCCGGCCGTGACGATGCGCGCGCTCGCGGAGGACGCGCGCAGCGGCACGCTGGAAGTCGTGCTCGCGCAGCCGCTGACCGAGCTCGAATTGCTGCTCGGCAAATACTTGGGGCAGGTCCTGTTCCTGCTCATCGCGCTGGGATTGACCTTCGGCCTGCCTGTCGCGCTCACGCTCGGCGCGGATCTGCACTGGGGCGTCATCTTCGCGCAGTACATCGGCTCGGCGTTTCTGATCGCGGGACTCGCGGCCATCGGCGTATGGGCGTCGAGCATCACGCCCAATCAGATCACGGCGTTCATTCTCGGCGTGGCCGTGACGTTTGTGCTCGTGCTCGTCGGGCTCGATCCGTTGCTCGTGGGCCTCGGCCCGCGGCTCGGCGCCGTCGCGCAAGCGCTGGGCGTGCTCGGCCACTTCCAGAATATCGCGCGCGGTCTCATCGATCTGCGCGACGTCGTGTATTTCGTCAGTCTCGCGGCGGTGTTTCTGTCGCTCTCCTACCTCGCGCTGCTCCGCCGGAAACTCTCGCCCCAGGGGGCGACGGCAAAGCGGCTGCGTCTGGCGGTCGGCCTGCTCGTCGCGGGCGCGGTGCTCGTCAGTCTCGTGTTCCAGCGCGCCACCCTGAGACTGGACGTGACGCCGGGGCATGCGTACACGCTCGCTCGTTCGACGCGCGACCTGCTGCGGGGACTGCCGGACATCGTCACAATCAAATTCTTCGCATCCGGCGAGCTGCCGCCCGAGGTGAAATACCTCCGCCGCGACGTCGATGACCTACTGCACGACTACCGGTCCGCCGGTCATGGAAAGGTGCGGCTGATCGTCCGCGATCCGGGAAGTGATACGGTCGCTCTCTCCGACGCGCGCGCCATCGGCATTCCCTCGGTGCAGTTCAATGTGGTTGGGCAATCGTCGCTCAACGTGAAGGAAGGCTGGCTCGGTATCGCGGTCCAGTACGCCGGCGAAACGAAGACGATTCCCTTCGTGCGCCAGACGAACGATCTCGAGTACCGGCTGACATCGGAGATCCGGGCGCTCGCACACCCAGCCCGTCCCGCTGTTGGCCTTCTCACAGCGACGGCGGGCGGACCCAGCTCGGATCCCAGCGAGTACGAGCCGCTGCGCGAAGAGCTGTCGAAGAGCTACGACGTGCGACCGATGACCGCGTCGGATTCGACGCCGATCCCGGACAGCATTCGCGTGGTAGTCGCGATCGGCTCACCTGACACGCTCAACTCCGCGCAGTTGGCGCGCTGGCAGGCATTTTCGCGCCGCGGCGGCAGCCTGCTGATTCTCGCCGGCGGAATGACGATCGGCGGCGGAGGGCCCGGCGGCGGGTTCGCCAACGCGCGGCCCGTGGGATGGAACGCGCTGCTGAGACCGTATGGGATCACGATTCAACCGGATCTCGTGTACGATCTCGCGTCCAACGAGCGCGTCGCGATGTCCACGCAATTCGGCCGGCTGCTGCTCGCCTATCCACTCTGGGTTCGCGCGGTGAGCACGAAGGCATCCGCGGTCAATGCGGAGGTGGACAACGTGCTGGTGCCGTGGCCGAGCAGCCTGGTGGTCGACAGCGCGCACCGCCGGTTTGCGGTGCCTCTCCTCAGCACGACGCGCGCCGCCGGGGCCGATCACCAATTTGCGGCGATCGATCCGCAGCGGCAGTTCCGGCGCGACTCGCTCGCGTCTCGCGTGCTAGCCGCGCTGGTGAATCCGCTCGCCGGCGATACGAGCACACTGCCGCGCGGCCGACTCGTGGTTGTCGGGAGCGCCGATATGGCGTCGGCTCGCTTCTTTACCGGCTCGCCCGAAAACCAGGCGTTCGTGCTGAATTCGGTCGACTGGCTCGCGCAGGACGAGGGGCTGATGGCGATCCGCTCGAAGGACCGCTCGGAACCGCGGCTCGCATTCACCAGCTCCGTCGCGCACGGCTTCGCCAAATACGGCAACGTGATCGGTATCCCGCTGCTGCTCGTTGGTCTCGGCGGATTGCGGCTCGCGCGGCGGCGGCAGCTGGCCAGTCGCTCGTTCACGCCCGCGGAGGTGACGACGTGAACGCCAAACAACTGAAGATCCTGGCCGCGGTGGTGGGTGCGCTGCTCGCCATCTGGGGCATCACCGCCCTCCTGCCGTCCGGGACTGACCGCCCGGTGACGGATTTCCGTCTGCCGCACATCGCCGCCGACTCGATCGGCGTCATCACGATCGCGACCCCGGTTGACACCGTCGTCCTGGCTCGCGCCGCGAACGCCGCCAAGGCCGAGAGTTCGTGGACCGTGAACGGCCTCACTGCCGCGCACGGGAAAGTGGAGGATCTCATCGCAACGTTAGGCGAGTCCGTTCGGCCCGAGCTCGTGGCGCACAGCAAGACGTCATTCATGCGGCTGGGAGTCGATTCCACCGCCAGCCGGCGACTCCGCGTGTTGGCCAAAGCATCCCAGCGCGCGCTGCTCGACGTCATCGTGAGCGCGCAGGGCGTGGGGTTCGAAGGAACGTTCGTTCGCCGACCAGGCGACAGCGCGGTGTACTCCTGGCCCGGCCGCCTGGGTGAGCTGGTTCGCCGCAGCGTGAACGACTGGCGCGACAATGTCATCGCGACGGTTGCGACCGACAGCGTACGGCGCATCGAGGTGACGCGGGGGACGCGCCACTATGTCCTGCGCAAGGAGAGTGGCCATTGGCGCGTGGGCGACGCGCCGGCCGATTCGGCCGCGGCGGCGCGCCTCGTGGCGGCGTTCAAGACCGTCACCGCCAGTGGCTTTCCCACACCCAAGCAGCTCGACTCGGCGTTCCGCGCCAACGATCGGATCGAACGGCGGGTCACGGTCTTCGGCGCCGGGACCAAGCCGCTTCTCAGCCTGGACTTCGACTCCACGAGCAACGCGTTTTGGGTTCGCCGCTCGACCGCGCCCACGATCTACCGGCTCAACACGTGGGAGGCCGACCAGCTCACGCCGGCCGACAGCACGCTGCGTCGCCGCGCGAAATAGCTACGGCAGCGCCGCTCCTGCCGCGCGCGTATTCGCGGGCAGATTCTCTTCCACAAACCGCGTAAGCAGCGTGTACAGATGCTGGCGCGTGGTTCCGCCCGAGATCGAGTGATTCCGGTTCGGATACACCATCAGGGAAAAGGGCCGGTTCGCCGCCACCAGCGCGTTGATCATCGCCTGCGTGTTTTGGAAATGCACATTGTCGTCCCCGCTGCCGTGCACGATGAGCAGGCTGCCCTTGAGATTCTTCGCGTACGTGAGCGGCGAGCCTTTGTCGTATCCGGCCGCGTTGTCCTGCGGCAAACCGTTGTAGCGCTCGGTGTAGATCGTGTCGTAGTACTTCCAGTGGGTCACGGGCGCGACCGCAATCGCCATGCGATACACATCCGGCGCCTGCGTGATCGCGTTCAGCGCCATGAATCCGCCGTAACTCCATCCCCAGATCCCGAGGCGCGTGGAATCGACGAATGACCAGCGGCCCACCGCGCGCGCGGCCGCGACTTGATCGTGCGTTTCGATCACACCCAGCTGCTTATAGATGATCTTGCGCCACGATCGGCCACGCGCGCCGGTGCCGCGGTTGTCCACGCTCGCCACGACGTAGCCGCGCTGCGCCAGCATCTGGTACCACAGATAATTCTGCCCGCCCCACACATCGGTGACGGTCTGCGACCCCGGCCCCCCGTACACGAAAAAGAGCACGGGATACCGCGTCGTCGAGTCGAAGCCCGGCGGCTTGATGAACCACGCGTTGAGCTTCACGCCGTTCCCGATGTCGACCTGGCGAAATTCGCTGGGGCCCAGGCGCAGGCTCTGCACTTTCGCTTTGAGAGCGGCATTGTCGACGAGTGTGCGGAGCGTCCGATGGTCGGGGAGGCTGACGATCGTCGTCACCGGCGGCACGCCGAACCGCGAGTATGTGTGTATCGCGTACCGGCCACTCGGCGAGATGTTGTAGCTGTGCGTGCCCGGCTCGGACGACGGTGAGACGCGCTGCGGCGCGAGCTCGGGCTTCGCGTAGTTGACGCGATACAGGTAGCGCTGCGTGGGATTGTCGGGTGACGCGATGTAGTAGACGGTACCGCTGAGCGTATCCACACGGAGCACGTCGAGCACGTCGAACTCGCCCGGCGTGAGCGCGTGCGGCGCCCCGCCGCTGCGCGGCACGAGGTACAGCTGGCTCCAGCCGTTGCGCTCGGAGAGCCAGAGGATGTCCTTCCCCCCGTTCACGAAATGGAGCTGGTCGAATTGCTCGACCCACGCGCTGTCGCGCTCGGTGAAGAGCGTGCTGACGGCGCCGCTCTGTGCATCGGCCAACATCACCTGGAGCGTGTCCTGCAGCCGGTTCAAATGCTGGATCACGAGCTCTTTGCTGCCGCCGTTTTTTCCCGGCGGCGCCCACTCCATCCGCGCGATGTAGTTGTTGCGCGGGTCGCCCGGCACTTTCATCCAGCGCGTCTCACCCCCCGACGCGCTCACCACACCGACGCGACTGGCGGAATTCGTCTGGCCGGCCTTGGGATATTGCACGGGATTCGTGAAGGCGTAGAGCGAGTCCGTCACGTCATAAAGAAGGAAGTCGCGCACGCCGCTTGCGTCGAGCTGCCAGTAGGCAATCGATTGGCCATCCGGATTCCACCGCCATCCGTCTTGTAAGCCGAGCTCTTCCTCATAGACCCAGTCGAAGGTGCCGTTGATGGTGGTGCGCGACCCGTCCGTGGTCAGCTGCGTGATTTTCCCGCTTGTCAGATCCTCGACATAGAGGTTGTTCTCCCCATAGCGCACCCAGCCCACCCGGCCGCCGTCAGGCGAGAATTTCGCGAACATCAGCGTGGACGGCGGGCCGTCGCCGCCGAGTTTCTTGAGAGTCCAACCGCTGAGGTCGAGGACCCAGTAATCCCCGCGTGTGTTGGTGCGCCAGACCTGCCGGGAATTCGTGAAGATGAGGAGCTTGCGGCCGTCGCGGGACCACCGGTAGTCCTCGATGTCGAGCGGCTGCGAGTCGTGCGGCGGGATGAGGTGCGACGCGGAGACGAGCGTGGTACGGAACCCGCTTTCCGCGTCGTACTGCACGATGTCCCGGCCGGGTTTCCCGCCCGCGGCCCGCTCGAGGGTGGTGTATCCGACACCGTCGTTGAGCCATGCGAGCGGACCGAGGCTGCCGCTGCGGAATTCTGGCGAGGCGAAAATGCGATCGACGGTGAGGAGACTGGAGTCATTCTCGGCGCGCTGGGCAGCCACGGAGAGTGGGCTGCCCAACGCGACGAGCACAGCGACAAGACCGATCCGGCGAAGCATCATTCGAGACCCGTGAAGTGGGACCCGAAGGATAGCTACTGGCGGGGTGCTCCGCCCATTCCACCCTGCCGGATGACCCGAGGCTGGGGGAGCGCGTCGAACTTCGTCTGTTGGGCCGGCGTCAGATTCTTGCGAATCGCCGCAACCCACTGATCGGCTTCAGCCTGGAGCCCTTCCATTTCGGTGCGGACGCTGTCGAACATGGCGTGCTGCTCGGCCGTCATTTCCTGGCCCGGGGTGAACCCCGAGGCCTGCATCCGCTGACGCATGGCCTGGCGCCGCGCGGCGGCGTCCTTCATGACGCCGTTGAGGGCCGTGTAGGCAGGCGTGACTTTGGTCCGCTGATCCGCGTTCAGGCCGAGTGCCTGGCTGAGCGAATCGATGGTCATCCAGTGGTCGGGAGGCGGTTGGAAACGGCGCTGGCCGTCGGGAGGCCCGCCGGGCGCAGACGGCGTCTGGCTAAGCGCGGGTGAGGCAAGGAGTACCAAGAAGGCGGCGACAGCAGAAGAACAACGCATGAACGTGCTCCAGGGAAAAAGGTCCGTGCTGATACGCCCTAGCCTGCTTGACTGTTGCGCCGGGTGAACGCACGCTTACGACCCTTCCAAAACCGGAGGCGTTAACATGCGCCCGATGTCGCTGGCCGTGCTAGCCTCGATGTCGCTGACCGTCACAGCCGTCGCCCAGCAACCGAAGCCCGTCACAGACCCCGAGCAAGTTGCTACCGCGGTGTCCGGGTCCAGCAGAGGCGGTCCCGTCTACGAGGTGATCTGCGATAACGCCGGAGCGTTCAAGATCATTGGGGCGTACACTACCGCGACACAGGCCCAGCAGGTCGCCGCTGCGAAGGGTGTCGAGCACCGAACCTGCTTCGTGGAAGGGCCCTACTCACCGGGGGACTCGCTGGTGACGTCATACGGGGCAGGTTGCAAGAAGGGACCCGACTCCGAGTGCATTTCGGATACGTCACGGGTCTTCGTCGCTCCGCTCGAGCAGATCGACCGGGTCGACATCGTCTACCACATGAAGGATCGCCGTACGGTCACCGAATCTTTCGACCCCCGTAAGGTCGAAGCGATTTTCTTCACGATGCCCGCGGTCGATCGGATGCTGATGCCGTATGACGTCCAGAGGTACGGATTCGACGGAGCCGTGCGGCGCCGCCGCGAGATAGAAGCCAGATTCGGCCGGCGCTGATCTCAATTCAGCGACGTTCCAACGAGGCGGCGAAACGTGGGATCGCCGTGTAGGGATGTGAACCAGACGGCGCGGCTCACGTAGTCACGGAGCTGCGGACTCGCGGCGAGCGCGCGGGCGATGAGATCCAGCGCCCGATGGCGCTCGCCCAGCAGCAGGCGCACGTTGGATTCGGCGAAGAAGAACCATGTCGCCGTCGAGTCCTGACCAACGGCCTCATGCGCGCGGTCGAGCAATATATGCGCGCTGTCGGCATCGCCGCTGCGCGCGTACATCGTGGACAACAGCAAGCGGCGTTCGGCGGGGTACTGCCCTGAGCGCTGCGCTGCGGGATCGGCCTCGAGCGAATCCACGAGCCGCCAGGCTTGCTGGATGGCCGCTCGTCCTCGTCCCGACCACCCCAGAATGCGCAGCTCGCAGTGACGAAATTCGGCATCTGTAGGAAAGCGAGCCAGACCCTGTGCGCACCAGCTGCGGGCCTCGTCGTAGCGCTCGAGATTGAGCGCTGTGAACAACAGCGTTCGGTAAACGGGACGCGCCTCGAGCAGGAACGCGTCTGCATCGAGGGCGCGCTTGGCTGCCGCTTCGGCCTCGGCAAAGCGTCCCGTATAACGTAGCAGCCGACTGAGGCGCGCCCACGCACGCGCCATCGACGGCGCCTCGGCGACCGCAGTGCGAAAGTCCTGCTCGCTCGCGCTGAGGCTCTCCGGCGCAATCGAGTATCCCTGCAGCCACCACACGTATCGCAACGATCCTCGCAGTTCGTGCGCTTCGGGATTCGTCGTGTCTAGGCGCAGGGCTTGCTCCGTTTCCGCGAGACCGGCGCGCATCCACTCATCGTCAAAGCGCGGGTGCCGAGGCAACGGCTTCCCTAGCGCTTCTCGGACTGCGGCCGCGGGGCGCGAGTCCGCGAGCTGCTCCGCGAAGGCCTGGGCCACGCGGGCTCGACCGAGGTGAGGCACGCTCCAGCGCGGATCGAGCGCAGATGCCACCGCATAGAGCGAATCGGCGCTCATTAACAGCGGCACCGCCCCGCTGTCGTCGCCAGCGCCTGTCATCGACATGGCTTGCTCGTGGTGCAAGTCGCCCTGGCGCAGGGCCTCCCAAGCCGCCACGTTCGCGGTGCCCGCGCGGCGCTCCCGCACGACTACCGCTTCGCCGATCCGCTGCCGTAAGAACGCGGCGATGTCTGCCGTGATGGTGTCCT
>DASZNX010000408.1:0-5234 GCA_035551075.1 Gemmatimonadales bacterium
CCCTGGATGATCGTGATCCCGAAGAACTGGTAGGATCCCTGAACATTCAAGTCACCGTCTACCAATAAGATGCCCTGCCCCTGTGTGCCGTTGAGGGTCGCGCTACCGGTGATGTGCATGATCGGGAAATAGCTCCCGCAGGGCTGGGACGGGTCCATGCCATCGCCCCAGTTTGTCAGCACGTTCCGATCACAACCGTTCCCATTCACAACCGGGTCGGTTTTGTAATTCCCGCCTGGAAGCGTGATGTTCGCGCGGGCCGCGAGCTGATCGTAGGTGGCGCCACCGAATGTCGTGAAGGTGTTGTTCGTGATCGTCGGATCGTTCACCACCGGCGGCACGCCCGTCACGTTCGCGTTCCCGGTCTCGGTTACGTTCCCGCCCTGGTCGCGGACACCGGCCTGGGGCGGCCCCGGCGGATCGCAGCTCGTCCACCCGACCGGTATCTGGTCAAGACCATCGACCGTGGCGTTACCACCCATGCTGACGGTGCCTTGGGTGGTCAGCGATGCGTGGATCCCGAAATCGATGGGTGCGATGCGCGCGAGCATGCCGACGCGCTGCCGAGCCCCGCCGCCGCCGGCAATCGTGCCGGCAGCGCTGGCGCGGTCTTGTCCGATCACATCGATGAGGAAGAGATTCGATCCGACCTTGTAGCTGTAGCCGCCGTAGGAACCGGTGCCGCCGGGCGCCGCGGTGTTGGCAATGACAACAGAATCGCCACCCGGACAGGGGCAGTAGAGGGGTCGTTTGTTCATCGTCGCGGGATCCCATTTCAGGACCCGCTCCTGCGCGCCGCCTTCGGCGACGCCGAACGACGTCGTCACGCGGCGTTGGTTCTCTCCGACCCGCTGCTCCTGCGTGCCGGCGAAGAACGCGCCGGCGATCATCGCTCCCACCACCACGAGGGCAAAGATGGCAATCGCGAGCGCCATGCCGCGCTCGTCCCGCAGAATCGCCCGCATCTGTATTGCTTTCCCAGGGCGCCGCCATGAGCCGGTCGGAGGAAACCGACCGGCTCACGATTTATGTGTCAGGGCGCTGGGCGCGAACGAGCAACTGCGAAACAACTAGAACAGCTGGACACACCCCCGCGAGCGCATCATCGAGATCGGGCTCTGCGCCTGCAATGCCGCGAGGATGGCGCAGCTCGAAAAATTCAACGTCGCATTACCGCTCAAGCTCTCTTGCGAGAGGTCGGCGTTCTTGGCCATCACGCCGCCCCAGAAGTGCGCGTCGGTGGTACCACCACCGGCGGTTTTCAGGTCGCCCTGAATGATGACGATCCCGAAGAACTGATACGATCCCTGCACGTTCAGGTCACCGTCAACTAGCAGGATACCTTGGCCCTGTGTGTTATTGAGCGTGATGGTGCCGGTCGCGTGAATAATCGGGAAATAGGAGCTGCACGGCTGGCCCTGGTTCATCCCATCGCCCCAGTTGGTCACCACCGTCTTGTCGCACACGCCACCAGTCACCACTGGAGCCGTCGAGTAGCTCCCAGCGGGAATGACGAGGCTCGCTCGCGCAGCGAGCTGCGCGTACGTCGCCCCTCCGAACGTGGTGAACGTATTGTTGTTGATCGTCTGATCGTTCACCACCGGGGGTACGCCTGTGACGTTCGCGTTGCCGGTTTCGGTCACGTTGCCGCCCTGGTCCCGAACCCCCGCCTGCGCTGGTCCCGGCGGATCGCAGCTCGCCCAGCCTACTGGGATTTGATCGGCGCCATTGACGGTGGCGTTACCGCCCATATTGACGGTACCCTGCGTGGTGAGAGAGGCTTTGATGCCGAAGTCGATGGGCGCGATGCGCGCGATCATGCCGATGCGCTGGCGCGCGCCGCCACCACCCGCGATGGCACCGGCGGCACTCGTCTTATCGCGACCGGTGACGTCGATCAGGAAGAGATTCGGCCCGACCTTGTAGCTGTAGCCCCCGTAGGAGCCGGTGCCGTTGGGCGCCGGCTGGTTCGCGATGGCCACGGAATCGCCGCCCGGGCAGGGGCAGTACAGCGGCCTCTTGTTCATCGTTGCGGGATCCCAGCTCAACACCCGCTCCTGCGCGCCGGCTTCCGCGACGCCGAACGAGGTCTGCACCCGGCGCTGGTTTTCCCCGACGCGCTGCTCCTGGGTGCCGGCGAAGAACGCTCCCGCGACCAGCGCTCCCACGACCACGAGCGCGAAGATCGCCACTGCGAGCGCCATACCGCGCTCATCACGCAAAACTGAAACCGGACGCATAGTTTTTTCCTCTTGAGTGTTCTGGAGGTTTTCAACCTCCACCATCCTGCCGCTCAAAATCTCCGATTATTCCTCAGCGCCACGCTCGTCACGACGCTATCGACGGCGACCTGCGCCGCGGCTTGCCCACCCTGCCGAACTGCCGACGTCGTTCGGGCCCGGACCGTGATGTCGATCCGCGCCACCTGCGTGCGTACGGCGGTCACGTTACCGTTCACGTCGTAGTACTGAAGCGTCAGACCGTTGGGGAGCACCGGCCCGATCAGCGGCTGTCGGGTCTGGCCGAACGGCGTGATTCCGATGTACCACAGGCCATCCGCGCCCTGGTACAGGTCGTAGGTGACGCGCTCGAAGCCGCGCACCGGCGCGCCGAGCGTGATCGCGCCCGCGACGTTCGGTCCGAGACCGAGCAGATTGACCGAAACGAGCAGCCGTTGGCCATTCGTCCCGTCGTTGCAGTTCTGGCCGTTGGGCGCCGCGATGATGCTGGCGAGCGCCCAGAAGTCGTCGGTCCGCGAGGCCTGGTTCCCGTCGTAATAGATGAGCAGCGAGTCGGTCTGGTTGATCCCGCGAGCCCCGAAGAACAGCGGCTGCCCCACATCGCCGCCGCGCACGATCAGCGAGACGTTGTTGATCGGGCCGCCCAGCACCGGGGTGTTGCACAGAAAACCGAGCCACCGCATCGCACGAATCTGGATGCTGGTGGCGGACATCGCGGCGATATCGCCCTCCGACGCATCGAGCTCGCGGAACTCCGCGGGCAATATGGCGGCCGCGGCGCGAATGTTCTGCGACAGATCGATGCGCTGCGTCTGCGCGACATAGAGGCGCTGGTTGTTCACGAGCACGCGATAGAGCGCCGCGCACACCAAGCCCAGCAGCACGAGCGCGACGAGCAGCTCGACCACCGTGAAACCGCGCCGCCCGCGGGCACGGGAGCAGGGGCGGCTCATAGGAATGTGTTGCATGAGATCGTAGTCTCCGTGGAGTCGCTGCGAACCAGGTTCTTCACGGTCCGATACGTCGACACGTTCTTCAGCCGGTAATTCAAATTCCCCAGATCGGTGAATGTCCACCGATTGATCGCCACCCACTGCGAGCCACGATACAACGTATCGGTGCCGTTCTGGCGCTGCGCGTCGATGCATGCCGCGATGCGCATGCGCTCGACCCGCCGGGCCGCAAATGCCGAAGCCGACGCCGATCGCTGGCCGCGCGCGATCATGCGCGTGACAAGCGCCGCGGTGGTCACCATCCCAAGCACGCCGACCGTGAGCACGATGATCGCGATCATGATTTCAATGATCGTGAAACCGCGCCGATTCTCGAGTGTCGTCATTGCTTGATCACCTTTCCCACTTCATTGATCATGACCGAGTCCTGAAAATGGGGACCGATCACGCGAATCGTCCGGGGCTGGAAGGTCGTCGCAAGGCCGCGCGGGTCGTACACCACGTTCGCGACGCTCGGGTTCAGCGTCACGCTGAACTCACGGCCGACCAGCTTCTTTGTCCCGACTTGCACGACCGCGGCGGGTGGATTGACGCCGCAGGCCGTCACCCAGACGCTGTCGGTGGTCATGTTGAGCGTCGCCGAGCAGCCGCGCTGAATGGCAGAGCCGCGCGCCGTCGCCGCCAGCGTCGCCAGGAGTGCCTTGGCGCTGCGCACGTTCTGGTGCTCGAGCCCATCGCGCAGCCGGGGCAAGCCGATCGCCGCAATTACGCCGATCAGAATGCAGACAATGATCATTTCGACGATGCTAAAGCCCTTATTGCCCATTTGGCCTCCGATAGGCCGCACCAATACAGGATCTGTGCCTGATTGTAAGTGACTGAGTGAGTGAGATTTACGCTAAACAACGGCGTCCGTAAGGCGTGCAGAAAACTTCACCAGTGCAGACTCTTGCACTAGCTGATTCCGTACCGCTCGATCTTGTAAAACAGGGTTCGTAGGCTCACGCCGAGTCTCTTGGCTGCTTCGCGCCGGTTACCGTTCGACGCCGCAAGGGCGGCGGCAATGGCCTGACGCTCGGCGCCCTCCACGGCCTCTCCCAACGTTCCGGCCCCCGCGGCCCGTGCGTCGTGCGTGGTGCGTCGTGCGTCGGAGAAATCAGCCGGCTCCAACACGTCCTTGTCGGACAGCACCGCGGCTCGTTCGATCACGTTCTCTAGCTCCCGCACGTTGCCCGGCCACTCCCGCTGCCCGAGCCACGCGATTGCGGCATCGTTGAGCGTGACCGGGCGGCCGAAGCGCTTCGCGAGCTGCGCGGCGAAATGGCGCGCGAGCGGCGCGATGTCCTCGCGGCGCTCGCGCAAGGGCGGTAGCGCGATCGCCACGACGTTGATCCGGTAGAACAGATCTTCGCGAAAGCGCCCGGCGCGCGCTTCCGCCTCGAGATCACGCGCTGTAGCGGCGAGCACCCGGACATCGACCGTCCGCGTTTTCTGGTCGCCGACACGGCGGATCTCCCCCTCCTGGAGCACCCGCAGCAGCTTCGCCTGGAGGCCGACCGGCAGCTCACCGATTTCGTCGAGCAACAGCGTGCCGCCGTTCGCCGCCTCGAACAGTCCGGCCTTGTCGGCGCTCGCTCCCGTGAAGGCGCCGCGGACGTGGCCGAACAGCTCCGACTCGAGCAGCGCCTCCGGAATCGCGGCGCAGTTGATGCCGATGAAGGCCTTCGTCGCCCGGGGGCTTGCCCGATGAATCGCGCGCGCGATGACCTCCTTCCCCGTGCCGCTCTCGCCTGTGATCAAGACGGTCGTGTTGTGCTCGGCGACGCGCGCGACAAATGCGAGCGCCTGCCGCATTGCTGCGCTCTCTGCGATCAGCCCGCGCTCTTCCGGTCCCGCAGCGAGCTGCGCCCGCAGGCCGGCGACTTCTTCGCGTAACCGCTCGCGCTCTTCCGCCTTGCGCAGGGTGAGCACGACTTCGTCGGGACGAAACGGTTTGGGGAGATAGTCGTAGGCGCCTTCCTTCATCGCCGCGATCGCCGCA
>DASZNX010000409.1:0-5780 GCA_035551075.1 Gemmatimonadales bacterium
GGTTTGCCGATACCGCCATAGGTGCCCGATATCACTCGCCACCCCCCCGAGCCGCCTCATTCGGCACTCCGTTCCGCCCGGTAGCCCAGGCGAATCCACAGGCCCCACAATGAGACATTCAACAACAGCCCCATGACCGGCCGAACGAGCGCGAGCAAGGTGGAGGCGAAATAGACCACCGATCCCCAGAGGTACGCCCGGCGTACATTCGCGACCGTTTCTGCACTGACTCCCGAGCGCAGTAAGCCGCTGCGCACGATCGTGTGAAACAGGAGGTTCCAGATGAGGCCATTCACGAAGAAGGTGCCGCAATAAAACGCGACCGCCGCTTTCTCTTCCGGTTTCCCCAGGTACGCGGCCAGGACGGCGGTGGGAAACGGCACAAACGTGACCGTCAGCAAGAGGAGGCCGTTGGCGAACAGAAATGGATAATTGATGCCGTCCGCCATGCGCAGCAGCTCATGGTGATTGACCCACATCATGAGGATGACCACGAAGCTCAGCAGAAATGCCACATAGGAAGGCCACAACTGTAACAAGCCACTCCACAGTCCGTGATCGACCTGCGGCACACGGATTTCCAAGATCAGCAGCGTGATCGCAATCGCAAACACACCGTCGCTGAACGCTTCGACGCGACCGGGAGACTCCGCCATGCCTTAGCGTACCGTACTTCTTGGAGCGCCGCGAGTCGGGTAAATTGGCGGGAACCCTTCAAGGTCATGCTGATGCATCGCGCACTTCTCGGACTCGTCATCGTCGTCGCCGCGTGCGGCAAGGACTCTTCCGGTCCGCAGGCCGGGTTCGAATGCCTGGGCGCCGCGCTGCCCACCAAGGCGCCCGCGACGATCACCGTCGGGGGTCAGATCCTCCAAAACGCACTCGCCCCGACGGCGTTGAGCGGCGCCGAAATCATCGCGTCCAGGACGGGGACGGATACGCTGGCGGCGGACACGTCGAACACGCCGGGCTTCTACAGCCTATCGATTACGACGGGCGGCACGCCGGTGGACGGTTTCCTCCGCGTTTCGCATGGCGGCTCCTATATCACGACGTATGCGTATCCGGCCCGGCCGCTCGCCGCCGACGATACAACGAACGTGCTCGTCATCTCCCCCAATGAATTCACGCTCCTCAGCACCGCGGCGAGCGCGCCTCACACGGCAGGTGACGGCACGATCGTCATTGTCGTGCGCGATTGCGACGGCAAGCAACTCGCCGGCGCGACGGTCGCATCGAATCCGTCCGGACTGATCCGGTATAACGCCGTCGGAGGGCCGAGTACGACGGCGACATCGACCTACACCGACGGCGTGGCGTACATCTTCAACGTGGCGGCCGGGAATGTGACCATCATGGGAACGGCGAGTGGACACGCGCTCCGCCAGCACGTCGTCAACGCGCGCGCCGACGCGATTACGCTGACCGAGCTCAAGCCCTAGACAGCGTCGACCGTTCCGCCCCCAACAGACAAAAGGTCAATACGTGTATATACACGTATTGACCTTTGCACTTGAGAGCCCGCAGGGGGCGGGGGGCGGTTACTTCTTCACGAAAATCACCGTCGCGACCGGCCGTGCCTTGCCACCGACGACGAAGTGACGATCGCTGGCGCGTGAGACCGGCTTCTTGGGATTGCTCGGGTGATCAGGCGCCTTGTACGTCTTGCCGTCATCAACCCCAGCGTCGTACGCAGGCAGCGTCACCGTCTTGCTGCCGATCCACGCGCCATTTTCGCTCAGATTCACGCTGGCCGCGCCGGCAAACCAGTCTGGACTCGGTTGAATCATCGCCACTAAGGAGACGAGAGGATGGGCCGGGTCGACCCGCACCGTCGTCACGACTGAATCCTTGAAGTTCTTGAGACTGCCGGTCTCGAATTTCTCGAGCGCGTTGCCGGCGTCGATCGCCTTCTGGATTTCATCATTGAGCGGCGAGTGCTTACCGTCTTCGGCAAGGCGCTCGAGCCCCGGCGTAGCGCGGCGGCCGATCGCAAAAATCGAATAGCGCCCGTTATGTGACGCGCCGATCAGTCCGGAGAAATGCGCGCCGGACGGATACTCGTAGGGGTGACTGCGCGCGGTCCACGTGCTCTTGAAGACCAGCGTGTACTCGGCAGGCCCCACCGGACCCGCGGGACGTGCGGCCGTGGGAGGGGCGGCGGGGGACTTGGGCGTTTCCTTGCCTTTGCCGCAGGCGACGATGCCCAGAGCAATCAGCGCGATGAGCGATTTCATGAGCCCCCCTCCCCCCTCCCCCTCCCGCTCTGCTACTCGGTCTTGGGTTTGGCGTTGCGTGGATCGTCACTGTCCTTCACGTAGGTGATCTTGAATGGCCCTTCGCCACTCACCTGGAGGATAGTGACTCCGCGGGCCGACGCGAAATGGTGCGCATCCTTCGGCGCCGTGATGAAGCCACCCGCCGTGAGCGTGGTCGCATGGGCATAATTCGCCGTGTCGCCCATCCCGACCAGGAACTTGCCGGAGAGCACCGTCACATGCTCGTCGGTGGGATGATAATGCGGCGGAAATTTGTAATGATCGGGCAACTTGAGCCGGATCGTATACTCGCCCGACTGGCTGGGATCGCCCTGGATCACGGCGAACTTCGCGCCGTGCGGGAGGAAATCGGGGCCAGGCCCCCACTTCACGGCCGCTGCAGAATGAACCGGGGCTTGAGCGACAGCCAGTTGCGGCAGGAACGCGGCCACAGTCAGGCCAGCGACGGCGACAGCACGCATAGGGCGCTCCAATGAAAGAGTTGGGGCGGAAACGATAGGTCGAAGCGAGGAGGGTCGCCAGAGGCTCACTTGTGCGCCGTGCTATCGGGCAAGTCGTTCAACATATAACGAACGATCCGCCACTCACCGTCCTCCCGCCGCCAAATCGTCATGAAGCGCCCGCGGTTGTAGATCGGCGCGCCCTTCTTGGGCAACTGCACCTCTTCGTACGTACCGATATCGATCGCGTGGTCGCCGCTCAGGATGAGATCCTGGTGATTGAGCTCGAGCCCCGGCACGCGATAGGTCGCCATCTCGTCGACAAACAGCTTCCGCGTCGCCTCTGCGCCAATGACATCGGGGACACCGGAGATGTAGATGTGGATGTCCTTCGAGATGCGCGCGAGCGCCGCAGCCGTATCACCCTGGATCCACGCCTGACGGTATTGCTCGGATGCGGCGAGCACCCCGGCCGAATCCCTGGCACCTGCGGCGGCTCGACCACGACCGCAAGCCAGCACCGGCACCACGAGAAGCACCGCGAGTCTTATTGGCGTGTTCATGGATTCCCTTGTTCAGGCCGTGCCGAATGATTCGAGGAACGTCACTGCCGGACGACGAAGTCCACCGGCATGCGCACGACGACCGGCACCGGGCAGCCGGCCACTCGCGCCGGGCGGAAGTGCGCCTCTTTGACGCCGCGCAGCGCCTCGACCGCGAATTCGCGATAAGCGGCCTGCAGCACCTTGATCGTGGTCGTGTCGGGTCGCCCATCCGCGCCGACCACCAGCTCTACAAGCACGCGATCGGCCATCTGCACTCGCCGGGCCTCCGGCGGATACTCGACCGGCGGCATCCAGAGAAATGACGGCTCGGAATCGATGACGAGCATCGGAATACGAATGCGCAGGAGCGTGACGCTGGGAGGAATGGTGTGCGGCGCATCCACAAGGCGAAGCTGGATCGCGCCCTTGGCGTGGCGGACTGAAGCGCTGGGCGGCAGGAAGTCGCCCGCGCTGTCGGCCCGGACGATCGCGCCGACCAGACTCTCGAGAAGGTCCGGGGACGACCCGGTCATCTCGATATGCCCGGTGACGAGCCGGCCGCTATCCGACAGCCAAAATTGAATCGGCGTATCGAGCCCGTGGCCGATCCATTCTGACTGATCGGGGAACGTGTCGCCGCGCGACCGGATCCGCGCCCAGAGCGGGAGCCGGATGTGCTCCGGGGGCCGGTAATGCAACTGGATCGCCCGGGCGGCCGCGAGATAATCGTCGGGTGTCTTCTTCTGCCCGCTCCGATCCCATCCCGCGGCCAGGCCGATGTCGACCGAGTCCCACAGGATGTGAGCCGCCGTATCGAACTCGCACGGCGGGCGATGCGGATGCTGCGCCGTCGCGCCGCGGCTCAAAGCAGCCAGCATGGCCAGGGAGCAAGCCCCCAGCGGAAGGAGGCGCCTCATACAATAGAATCTATCAATCAGTCCGGTGATTGCCTCCTGTGAGACGCGTCACGCCTCGGTGTGATAGCCTCGATCCAGCGGCAGGTCCCGTGCCTCTGCGGCGCGGCGCGCCAACTCGTCGCACAAATTGTTCTTGATGACGTCGGCATGGCCCGGCACCCACTGGTAAGTGATCTGGTGCCGCGCGTCGAGCGCGAGCAGCAGGTTCCACAGGTCCACGTTCGAAGCGCGTTCGCGCGGAGTGCGCATCCAGTCATTCTCCTGCCAGCGCCTGGCCCACCCTTGATTCATCGCTTTGACCACATACAGCGAATCGCAGAACACAGTCGCGATCGAGCCCGGTTTCAGCGCGCTGAGGCCGGCGATGACCGCCATCAGCTCCATGCGATTGTTGGTCGTGCGCTGATAACCCCCGGTGAGGCGCTGCTTCTCGGTATCACCTTCGAGGATGAGCGCGGCGTAACCGCCGGGCCCGGGATTGCCTGTGCAGGCGCCGTCGACGTAGATGGCGAGCGGAGGGGCCTTGGGGGCCTTGGGGGCCTTCATCACAACGAATCTACGTGATAGAATCCGAGTGCATGATACGCTTTGGTGTTGCATCACTCGTCGTGGCTTGCACGGTCGGTCTCGCTGTTCCCTGCGTCACGGCCCAAGCTCCAGCGTCAGTGCCCAGCGCCGACACCGCTCATCGCGACTACACGGCCGCCGATGTGCGCTTCATGTCGGGCATGATCTACCACCACGCGCAGGCAATTCTGATCGCTGGGTGGGCGCGCTCACACGGCGCGAGTCCGTCGGTTCAGACGCTGTGCGATCGGATCATCGCCAGCCAAACCGATGAGATCAAACTGTTGTCGCGCTGGCTCGCGGACCGGCACGAAGCGGTGCCGCACGTCGATCCTCAGCACATGGCGATGGGCGGCATGGGCGGCATGGGCATGGGCACCATGGACAGTTCACACACGATGCCGGGCATGCTCAGCTCCGCGCAGCTCGCGCAGCTCGACAGCGCGCGGGGGCCGGACTTCGACGAGTTGTTCCTGCGCTTCATGATCCAGCACCATCAAGGTGCGATCACAATGGTGAACCAGTTGTTCGCCTCGGGGGCCGGTGAAGAGAATCCGGTCTACAAGATGGCGAGCAACGTGTTTGCCGATCAGACAACCGAGATCGAGCGGATGCAGCGGATGCTCGCTGCCGAGCTCTTCGCTCCTCCCACATCCAAACAGGATTGACGATGACCCGTTTTCACACGTTGGTGTCTGCCGTTGCCGTCGTGTCCCTCGCCGCCTGCGCGTCAGGAGGGGGCGGTACAAAGACGAGTGCCGCCGCGAGCAACTCCGCCGTGGCGCCCAAGCCGGATCCGCGCGTCGGCCTGAAAGCCGGGTTGTACGATGCGGGACAGGCGGCGTGGAACATGCGGCTGGTGTCGAACAACCCGTCGCCTCACCCGTTCGACAGCTCGACGAATTCCGATCTCGCGTTCTATAAGAACTTTGTGATCCAAGGCAACTACGACGGCTTCCAGGTCTGGGACGCCTCGAACCCCGGCCATCCCACACTCAACAAGGCGTATTTCTGCCCGGCCTCGCAGAGCGA
>DASZNX010000410.1:0-11479 GCA_035551075.1 Gemmatimonadales bacterium
ATCGCGGAGAACAAGGGCCGGCTGGGCAAGACCCTCTTCACGGAAAAGAAGGGCGGCGCCCCGGTCGTGCTGCTCTCCGCGGCCGATGAGCGCGATGAAGCCGAATGGCTCGCGAACGAGTATGCCCGGCGCGCAGCCGAAGGCGACGTGCCGTACGACGAGATGGCGATCCTGTACCGGACCAATGCCCAGTCACGACCACTCGAAGAGGCGTTTCGCTTCCGCGGCATCCCCTACCGGCTCATCGGCGCGATCAGCTTCTACGAGCGCCGGGAAGTGAAGGATTTGCTGGCGTATCTGCGGTTGATCGCCAATCCCGCCGACGATGAGGCCTTTCTCCGGGTGGTCAATACGCCTCGACGGGGTATCGGCGATGCGTCGCTGGCGGTGCTCGGCCGTGCGGCGACCGCCTGGCAGAAGCCGCTGATCGAGACGGCACGGGCTGCCGACCGGGTGAGCGAGCTCCGCCCGAACGTGCGCCAGGCCCTCGCGGGCGTGGCGGACCTCCTGACCCGGCTGCGCGAGTCGGTGGGGCAAGCGGATCCCGCGACGGCCCTCGAGACAGTGCTCGCCACGACGGGCTACGAGCAGCATCTGGCCGAAGAGGGCGCCGAAGGGATGGAGCGCATCGAGAACGTGCGGGAGCTGGTGGCGGGCGCCGCCGCATGGGCGGAGGTGCAGGACCCCGACGCGCTGGAGACGCTGACCGGCAGTCCGATCGAGCGCTACCTGACCCAGGCCGCGCTGATCACGCCGGCGGACGAGGATCGGGACGTGCCCGGCGTCACGCTGCTCACCGCGCACATGGCGAAGGGGCTCGAGTGGCCGATCGTGACGCTCGCCGGGATGGAGGACGGATTATTTCCGCTCGCTCGCGCGGCGGATGATCCGGGTGGCGTCGAGGAGGAGCGACGATTGTGTTACGTGGGTCTCACGCGCGCGCGAGAAAGGTTGTATCTCTCATGGGCGCGCACGCGTTATCGCAACGGCCGATTGGAGCTCGCCGAGCCGTCACGTTTCCTCGACGCGCTGCCGTCACACGTGGTCGAGGAACGGAGCACGACGCCGACGTGGCAACCGGCGATGCGCCCACCGCAGCCGCGGCGGCCGCGGGGGGCCGCAGCGCGACGCTTGCCGGCAGATCTCGGATTTCCGGAAGACGTCTCGCAGGACGTGCCGCGCTATGTGAAAGGCGAACGGGTGCGCCACCGCAAATTCGGCGGTGGCATCGTGCGCGCCGTATCGGGGGAAGGACGCGACCTGCGCGTCAGCGTGGATTTCGACAATCCGGACATCGGTACCAAGCAGCTGCTCGTCGCCTATGCGGCCCTCGAGCGCGATTGGGAAGGAGAAAGTGCATGAGTGTGACGCGGGACGAAGTGCTCCGCATCGCGCGGCTCGCCGAGCTCGATGTGGAGGAAGAGACGTTGCCCGAATTAGCGGAGCAGATGTCGCGGATTCTCGATTATGTCGCGCAGCTCAGTGCGGTACCGGCGAACGGGACGGTGAAGGCGTTCGTCCCCGGGCCGGACGCGATTCGCTTCCGCGTGGATGAGGTGAGCCCGGCGCCGCTGGCATTCGGACCCGACGAATTCGCGCCGGTTTTTAAAGAGGGATTCTTCGTCGTTCCACGGCTGGATCAATTCGAGTGAGCGACGCTAAAGCCATCGCGGACCGCCTGATGAAGCTCAGGCGTCTCAACGCGCTGCTCACGCCTCCGAAAGATCTTCGCAAGTCGCTGAACGCGCAGGCGGCCGCGGCGCGCCCGACGGGCGTGCTCTATGGCATGCCGGTCGCCGTGAAAGACAACATCTGCACGCTCGAATTCACGACGAGCTGCGGCTCGCGCATCCTGGAAGGGTATCGCTCGCCGTATGAAGCCACCGCGGTCAGCAAGCTGAAGGCCGCCGGCGCACTGATCGCCGGCAAAACGAACTGCGATGAATTCGCGATGGGTTCGTCTACCGAGCATTCGGCCTACGGGCGCGTGGTGCATCCGCTCGACAAGGCCCGCGTGCCCGGCGGATCGTCGGGCGGCTCGGCCGCGCTCGTGGGCGCCGGGGCGATCCCCGCGGCCCTGGGCTCGGAAACCGGCGGATCGGTGCGCCAGCCCGCGTCGTTCTGCGGCGTGGTCGGCATCAAGCCGACCTATGGCCGCGTTTCGCGCTTCGGCCTCGTGGCGTTCGGATCGTCGCTCGATCAGATCGGCGTGTTCGGGCGCAGCGTGCACGATGCCGCGCGCGTGCTGTCGGTGATCAGCGGACGCGACGCGCGAGACGCGACCTGCGAAGACCGCGATCCGCTGCGGTTGCCGACGGTGCCGGAATCGCTCCAGGGCTTCGTCATTGGGTTGCCGCGTGAGTATTTCCCGCCCGAGCTCGATCCCGCCGTGCGGCGTGCCTGCGAGCGCGCTGTTCGCCTGATGAAAGAGCAGGGCGCGGCGATCCGCGAAGTGTCGCTCCCACACACGCCGTACGCCGTGCCGACGTACTACGTCATCGCTCCCGCCGAAGCGTCGTCGAACCTGGCCCGCTACGACGGTGTCCGCTACGGCCCGCGCTTCAACGGCTCGGCGGACGTGCGCGCGCTGTATCGCTCGACCCGCGGCCAGGGATTCGGCGCAGAAGTGCGGCGCCGTATTCTGGTCGGCACCTACGTCCTGTCGGCCGGATATTACGACGCCTACTATCGCCGGGCTCAGCAGATGCGCGCCTTGATCGCGCAGGATTTCCGCAATGTGTTCGATCGCGGCGTCGACCTGCTGTTTACCCCCACGACCCCCACGCCGGCGTTCAAGGCGGGCGAGAAGCTCGGCGATCCGATCGCGATGTATCTCTCGGACATTTTCACCGTCACGGCGAATCTCGCCGGCCTGCCGGCGATGTCGATTCCCATCGGCCGGGTGAAAGGGCTGCCGATCGGCGGGCAGCTGATCGGGCAAGCATTCCTCGAGGACGAAATGATCGAGGCGGCCTACGCGCTGGAGCGCGTCGTGCCCGCGACGGACGAGGCGTGATGTCGTCCGGCTGGGAAACGGTGATCGGGCTCGAAACCCACGTCCAGCTCCGGACGAAGTCGAAGATGTTTTGCGGCTGTTCGACCGCGTTCGGCGCGCCGCCCAACACGCAGGTGTGTCCGGTCTGCCTCGGCCTGCCGGGAGCGTTGCCGTCCCCGAACGGCGAGGCCATCAGGCTCGCCGTGCGCGGGGCGCTGTCACTCGGCTGCACCGTCCATCCGAAGAGCGTGTTCGCCCGAAAAAATTATTTCTATCCCGATCTGCCGAAGGGATACCAGATCTCACAGCACGATCAGCCGCTCGCCACGAGCGGGACCCTTTCCTTTATCTCTCCGGAGCGGGGTGGGGTCACGGCGGGCATCATCCGGCTGCACGTCGAAGAAGACGCCGGGAAGTCGATTCACGACCGTCTCCCCAAGGCGACGGCCGTCGACCTCAATCGGTCCGGCGTGCCCCTCATCGAGATCGTGAGCGCGCCCGACCTTCGTTCGCCGGCGGAGGCGCGCGCGTACCTGCTCACGTTGAAGCAGTTGCTCGAATACATCGGGATTTCCGATTGCGACATGGAGAAGGGCAGCTTGCGGGTCGATGCGAATGTCTCGATCCGGCGCCAGGGCGCGACCGAGCTGAACACGCGAACCGAAGTGAAGAACATCAATTCGTTCGCGTTCGTCGAAAAGGCGCTGACCGTCGAGCGCGACCGCCAGATCGCGCTGGTCGAGTCGGGCGGCGCCGTGACGCAACAGACGATGTTGTACGACTCCAAGGAGAACACGGTACGCCCGCAACGCGCCAAAGAAGAGAGTCACGACTACCGGTATTTCCCGGAGCCGGATTTGCCGCCGCTCGTCCTCACCCCCGAATTCGTGGCCGAGCAACAGAGCGACCTGCCGGAGCTTCCGTCCTCCAAACGCGACCGGTTTGCGACACAGTACGCGCTGAGCCGCGAGCACGCCTCCGTGTTGACGGCGAGTCGCGCGGTGGCCGAGTACTACGAGAACGTCGTCCATGCCGGCGCCGAGCCGCAGGCGGCGGCGAACTGGGTGATGACCGAAGCGCTCGCCGATTCGAAAGATCATCAGGAGCAGCTGCGCGTGCCGCCGACGGCCCTGGCCCAAATCGTTGCGCTCGTCAAAGGCGGCACGCTGAGCCACCAGGCGGCGAAGCGCGTATTCGGAGAAGTGGCGGCGAAGGGCGGCGATCCCCGGACCGTTGCGGAAGCCCTGGGTCTCGTCCAGGTCGCCGACACGAATGTCGTCGCCGGCTGGGTAACCGACGTGCTCGGCGCCCATCCGACAGAAGTGCAGCGCTATAAGAATGGTGAAGTGAAGCTGATGCCGTTTTTTCTGGGACAGGTGATGCGCGCGTCGAAGGGAAAAGCCGATCCCAAGCTGGCGCAGCGCGTCCTCGAGGAGAAGCTCGCCTCTTAACTCTCCCGCCACGGGCGCTGCGCCCGTGATTGCGCCCAGTAGTCGAGCGATGGAGTCGGCAATCCGAAGTGCTGTTCCGCGGTCTCCTCCACGCGCTCGGGCTCGTGCCGGCCACCCTCCCGGAGTGCCTGGCGCCGCATCCGCTTCGCTAATCCGAGCGCTTTCTCTCCCGCTGGATCGAGCCGCCTGGCCGCCGCGTCGGCCGCATCGGCACCCAGGGTCTCCATGACGTATTCGAACGCCACCGCCATGTGCCGCTCGATGTCGGAATCCGCCAGGTCCCAGCGGCTCGTGCCGGCGATCACCTGAAATACCCACTGCCAGCTTTGGCTCTCGGTGAGGTGCACCATACCGCGGAATAGCCGGCGGTTCGTGCGCACGCTGAACAACGTGGGTGAGAGAATACCATCGAGGTGCTCGTCGCTCGCCGTGTGGTCCTTCATGATGACATCGCGTGCCTCGCGCGCGTAGGCATCACCGAGGTGCGTCTCGAAGCGGCTTTCCCAGTACGAGTGACCGAGCGCGACGGTGCTGGAGGTGAGCACGAGCTGGCGCGGCACGAAGAAGTTGTGCGCGATCGTGTCGGCGGCGAGGTGCGAGAGGTAGCCGAGCCCGAAAGCCCGCAGCGGATCGCTGGGCGCGAGATCGAGGATCTCCTGGCCCACGTGCCAGGCGTGGCAGTGCCGTCCCACAGGCGCGTACTTCTTCGCCATCGAGGTATCGGCCGCGATGTTGCCGTACAGGAAGTCGTACGGGAATGCGCGCAGCAGATCCATAATCGCGGTGGGCAGCTGGTGCAGATTGGTGAGCACCGATTCGCCAAGGAAGATGTGCGTGCCCGGCGTCCAGGCATGCGCGACGCCGGGGAACAGCACGAGCGCGATCACGGCGAGCCCGAAGGCCACCGCCAGCGTCTTCACCGTCTTTTCTTGCCCTTCAGGAGCTTGCGACTCCAGCGCCAGACGTTGATCCCCCGCCGCACGTCGCGCATCGTCGCGGCGGCATCGATGGCTGTTGATTCGATCTCTTCCTGCATGACCTCCGCCAGCGAATCCAGTGCCGTGAGCCGGTCCTCCGCGGCATCCGCCGCCCGGACGATTCGATGTCTGATGTCCCGCGACGCGCCCACCAGGGCGTCGGCTTCCGTCCTGATGGACGTGAGCAGTTGGCGCACATCGGCGATTGCCGGTCCCGCGGCACCCTTCAGCGCCTTGATTGCCCACCGGAGGTCCAGCGCTGCCACGACGATCGCGGCCCCTGCAACGAGGGCCGCGAGTGCGATGATCATCAGACTGATCGCGGAGGTGACGCCGACCCAGGTCGGAAGCATCAGGAAACCTCTGCTTGCCGCGGCGACGCTGTCAACGGGGTGCGGGCCGCCACGACCTCGGTCGCCATCACGCTCAGCAGGATGGTCACCAGCACCGCTCCCGGCGTGCCTCGTATCAGGTCGAATCCCGCCGCCAACGCCACGGCGCTCGCGCCCTGCCGCAGCGGCGAATGCGCGAACTCCGGGGGCGGCGCAAACGGCAGCGACCGCCACACCGGATCCACCTGATCCAGCCCGAATCGGACGGTCACCCAGCGCACCCCCACCCGCAGCAACGCCAGCAGCGGCGCCGCAACGAGAATCAGCGGCGTCAGCGGCCGGAGAAGCGCGCCGATGACCATGAGAAAGAGCGCGTACAGAGGAAGCTCCCAGCGGGTCAGCAGCCCGGCAACCGCGCGTCGCACCGGAGGCGGTGAGAGACTTATGAAGACGGCGGCCGCCAGGGCGCAGACGACGAAGGGAGAAAGCCGCGCGGCATAGCTGAAGCCGGCCCCCGCCAGCACCGCGGCGAAGGCCGCGAGGGCCGATTCATCCGGTCGGTCGACCAGAACCCAGCTGGCGAGCCCGGCGAACAGGCCGCCGAGCGCGGCGCTGCCGATGAGTGTGAGCACGAGACTGCGCAGCGCGACGTGAGGATGATACAGCGCGACCGCGACCACGACGGCAACCGCGCCGAATAAGGTATCGAGCAGCGCGTTCCGCCGACCGAGCTTCGGCCATTGTTGCGACGCCGCGGTGGTCAGAGCGCCGCCCAACGCCAGCGCGACGGGAAATGTCGGTCGTCCCCACGACTCTGCGAGCCTCGGCAGCAGGCGGCCCAGGATCACCGCCAGCACGGTCGTCGTCGCGAGCACCGGGAGCGCCAGTGTCGCCCCGACCAGCCACGTGCGCGTGGAGATCCGGCGCACCATCCGCCATTCGAGCCGGATCCCGAACAGGGCGCCGGCCCATCCGATTCCCAACGCCGCGAGCGGCTCGAGCATGTGGAGCCCGGCGACGTCGATGAGGCCGAGGCCGGGCGGTCCAATCAGCAGACCGACGAGCAAAAATGCAGCACCGGTCGCGAGCAGATTTTGAAGCAATACGGGAGATCGCAGGTGTGGGCGCGACAGGCGCGTCACGCCGATGCCGGCCACGACGACGAGGGCCAGCGCGAGCAGAGGATGCACGAGGGCCAACGTTCGCGAACGCTTGACGCAGGCGCAAGCGGCCCGGTAGCTTGGGCGGACCTATGCCACCGTCGTTCCGTGTCACGGGGGGGCGCCCGCTGACGGGCACCATTCGCCCCGCCGGCAACAAGAACGCGGCTCTGCCAATCCTCGCGGCAACGCTCCTGGCCGACGGTCCCTGTCGCATCGACAACGTTCCCCGCATCCGTGACGTCGAAACGCTGTTAGCGCTCCTCCAGCACGTCGGCGCAACCGTGCAGTGGGCAGAGGAAGGCAGCAATACCGTCGCCATCGACACCAGCAAGGCTGAGCCGCGCCCGCTCGATCCCGCGCTGTGCAAGGAAATCCGCGCGTCGATTCTGCTCGCCGGACCGATGCTCGCGCGCTTCGGCCGCGTGACACTCCCGCCGCCCGGTGGCGACGTCATCGGCCGCCGGCGCGTCGATACCCACTTTCTCGCGCTCGAACGACTCGGCGCGGATGTCGAGGTCGGCGACGCTTACACGCTCGAAGGCAAACTGAAAGCCGCGGACATCTTCCTCGACGAGCCGAGCGTTACGGGAACCGAGAATGCGTTGATGGCCGCGGTCCGCGCCCAGGGCACGACCGTGATTCGCAACGCGGCGTCGGAGCCACACGTTCAGGATCTCGCCCGCTTCCTGGTCGCCATGGGCGCGCGCATCGACGGCATCGGGACCAATACGTTCACGATCGAGGGCGGTCGCGCGCTGCAGGGCACGCCCTACGCGATCGGGCCGGATCACATCGAAATCGGGTCGTTCATCGGCCTCGCGGCGGTAACGGGCGGCGCCCTCACGATCGACGGCGTGCGCGCCGATGAGCTCCGATCGACGCTCCTCGCCTTCGAGCGCCTCGGCGTGCGGCCGCGCATCGACGGTACGAAGCTCATCGTGGACGCCGATCAGGAGCGGCGGATTCGTCCCGATCTCGGCGGTCACGTGCCTAAGTTGGAAGACGGTCCATGGCCCGCCTTCCCGGCGGATCTCATGTCGATCGCGATCGTCGTCGCGACGCAATGCGAAGGTTTGCTCCTCGTATTCGAGAAACTGTTCGAGTCGCGGCTGTTCTTTGTCGATAAGCTGATCGGCATGGGCGCGCGCATCGTGTTGTGCGATCCACACCGCGCCGTCATTGCCGGGCCATCGCCATTACGGGGCCAGGTAATGGAGAGTCCCGACATTCGCGCGGGGATGGCGATGGTGCTGGCGGCGCTGGCCGCGCAGGGCGATTCGGTGATTTACAACATCGGGCAGGTCGAGCGCGGCTACGAACGGATCGACGAACGACTCAAGGCGCTGGGGGCGCAGCTCGAACGCCGTGAGGGACGTTAGCCTTCAGGAGATCTCCGAGACTCCGGCTCGCGACGCCGCCGTTCCGCGTCTCGAGCTGATGGAGTGGAGTGAGCGCTACCGTCTTGTCGCGGGGGTCACGACGCGCCCGCTCAGCCTCGGGCTCTGGAGCGACGAGCCGGTTGGTCAGGTCAGTGGGCGCTGGCGCGCCTTCCGCGCCGCTTTTGCTACCCGGTTTCCGACTGTCGTGCTCAGCCACCAGGTCCACGGCACGGAGGTCCGCTGGCACGACGCGCTGCCCGAGGGGTGGCTGATCCTGGATGGTGTCGATGGCCACGCTACGGCGCAGCGCGGAGTGTTGTTGACCGTCACGATCGCCGACTGTATCCCCGTCTACCTGGCCGTTCCTCAGAAGGGAGCGATCGCACTCCTGCATGCCGGGTGGCGTGGGGCCGCCGCCGGGGTTCTGGCCCGTGGGGTTCAGGCACTCACCGAGCACACCGGAGCCGCCGCGAGCGACATCGTAATGCATTGCGGGGTTGGAATTTGCGGCGAGTGTTATGAGGTTGGCCCGGAGGTCGCGACGCGCTTCGGGATGAACGGCACCGTCCGGTTGGATCTCCGCGCGGAATTAGCGCAGCAGGCGCGGCAGCTCGGCCTCCAGGAAGTCTCCACGTCGCGCTGGTGCAGCGCCGAAGAGCGCGAGCGATTCTTCTCCCATCGCGCGTCGGCTGGACGAGACGGCCGGATGGTTGCGTACCTTGGCCAGCCGCTAGGTTGACACCACCGGGACCCCGGCTACATTCCCCTCCGTGATGCGGGCGAAGTTCGGCCCGCGCTTTTTTTTCATGCTCACTGAGAGTCTCGTCGAGGCCTTTCGGACCCGGCTGGAGCAGCTGGGGTTCGACCTGGCCGATCTGCGGATCGGCGGCACGCCGAATCGACCGCTCGTCCAAGTCAGAATCGACTGCCCGCCGCGCAACGTCACGGTCGAGGACTGTACCCGTGTCAGTCGCGCGCTCGAAGAATGGCTGGACTCGAGCGGCGGTCCGCTGGGTTCGGGCAACCGCTATGTGCTCGAGGTCTCGAGCCCGGGCATCGAGCGGCCGATCCGGTGGCCGCGGCACTGGACGCGGTTCGTCGGTCGCGACGTGAACGTGAAAATCGCGGGACTCGGCCGGCTCCGGGCGCGCATCGTCGCCGTGCCTGACGATGAGACGGTGGTCCTGCAGCCGCAGGGTGGAGCAGAGCGCGAGTTCAGGCTCTCGGATGTCAAGGATGCGCGACTCGCAAGCGAGACAGATGGATGACGGGAGATGGCTGACGGCCGACAAGGACATGTGATGGCAAATACAACTGATGTGGTTTCCGCGATTCGTGAGCTGACGAACACCAAGCAGCTCGAGCGCACGGAGCTGATCGATCTGCTCAAGGATGGTTTGCACGCCGCGCTCGTGAAGCGATACGGCCCCAACGTCCGCGCCGAGATCGGGATCGACGAGTTGAAGGGCTCGATCAGGATCGTGGTCCTCAAGACCGTCGTGGAAAGCGTGGAGGATCCCGGGACGCAAGTGTCGCTGGAAGAAGCGCGCTACGAAGATCCGGACTTCCAGCCCGGCGACGTACTGGAAGAGGAAGTTCCGTTCGAGCAGTTCGGGCGCACCGCCGTGCAGGCGGCCAAACAGCGGATCATCCAGCGCGTTCGCGAGGGTGAGCGCAGCCGGATCCGCGAAGAGTTCTCCGGCAAGGTCGGCGAGCTGCTGTCGGGTGAGGTGCAGCAGATCGAGCGCGGCAAAATCGTGGTGATGCTGAACAAGTTCCGCGAGGCGGAAGCGATCATTCCGTACCGCGATCAGAATCACCGCGAGCACTTCCACCAGGGCGACACGATTCGCGCGGTCTTGAAGCGCATCGAGGAAACGCCGAAAGGCCCGCGCCTGATTCTGTCGCGTGCCGACCCGCTGTTCGTCAAGGCGCTCTTCAAGCTCGAGGTCCCCGAGATCCAGCAGCAGATCGTCGAAATCCGCGCCACGGCGCGCGAAGCGGGCAGCCGCACGAAGATCGCGGTCTGGTCGCGCGACGACTCGATCGACCCCGTGGGCGCCTGTGTGGGTCTCAAGGGCTCACGCGTGCAGGCGGTCGTGAACGAGCTCAACGGCGAGCGCATCGACATCGTGCCCTGGTCGTCGGATCCGGAGCGGTTTGCCAAGCTGTCGCTCGCGCCCGCTCGCGTGGCGCGCGTCTTTTCCGATCCGGAATCCAAGACGATTCAAGCGATCGTCGATGAAGACCAGCTGTCGCTCGCCATCGGCCGCAACGGGCAGAACGTGCGGTTGGCCTCGGAGCTCACCGGTTGGAAAGTCGACCTCTACTCGAGCCGGGAATGGCTGGAGCGCGGCGGCGAAGGACCGCTCTTTGCACCGCTGCCGCCGGCCGATGAGTCCGTGACGCAGGTCGCGCTCTCGGAGATGAAAGGGCTTTCGCCGGAGCTCGTCGCGGCGCTCGAGCAAGCAGGGAAGAAGACGTTGCAGGACATCCTCGACCTCGAGCGTGAAGAGGTCGATCAGATGCCCGGTATGACGCCCGACCTTGCGGACAAGCTGATGGCCTTCCTCAATGAAATGACCGAAGAGGGGGTCGAGGAGGGTGAAGGGTCCGGCGGTTCGGGAGGAACGGCCGCGGCGTGAGCGATCGCATCACGCGTTTGCTCGGCCTCGGGTTGCGGGCGGGCAACGTCGTGATCGGAGTCGCGGGCGTTCGGGCGGGTTTGCAGCGAGACACGTTGGTGTGCGTGGTGCTGGCGGCAGATGCCAGCGGGCGGACGATGGAAAAAGTGGGACGGCTTGCCGATGCGCGGAAAATTCCCGTGCTGCGCGGGCCCAGTGCAGACGAATTGGGAGCGGGCCTGGGACGGCCGCCGGTGCAAGCCGCCGGCGTGACCGATCCGGCGCTTGCTCGGGGCCTGATAGCCGATAGCCAATAGCCAAGAGTGAGGAGTTAGTGGCGACGACGCGGATTCACGATTTAGCGGCAGAGTTTGGCATCTCCAGCGAGCAGCTGATGGGCATGCTCAAGGAGATGGACATTTTCGTGCGCAGTCATCTGACGCCGCTCAAGGACGAGCAGGTCTCCTTGATGCGCGCGCGTTGGGAGCGCGACAAGCGCAAGCTGAAGCAGCCGGCCGCACCGCCCAAGCGGCGTCGCAGCGTCAAGGCCGCCGAGCC